>JABMMK010000344.1 GCA_013205605.1 Cytophagales bacterium
GGATGGATGAGGATGTTGCCGTTTTCTTTTAAATGATTTTGGTCAAATGCATTTGGTTTTATTTCCTTTTTAAGCAATGCTGCATTTAGGCTTAAAAGGTCTTCGAATTTTGAGAAAAATACTGGATTGGCTTGGGAGTTAATGGTATTCCAGTCGGCCGAGGGTACGACCAAACCCCTAAAGGCGATCAGCTGTCCTTGAAAAAATAAGTTGGTTTGCTCGGGCAAGTTTTCCAGTTCCTGAATGAGTTCTTGGCTTGGAAGGACTGACCCTAAAATATGTAATGCGTTAGGTTGTTTTTCAGCCGCACCCCAACTTAATTTGGCGTTCGTTGCAGCACTCCATTTTTCATGAATTTTTGATAGACCAATCCAATGCTCAGCCAAGCTACGTATATAGCTTATCGGTCGCAGGTTTTGGGTGATTTTTGGATCGTCAAAAAGATGTATGGCTTTCTCCATGATGCAAATTACAAAAAAAGCCTCGACAAGATTATTGAAGAGGCTTTGATGTATGTTTTTGAAGAAAATTAACTCTTCGCGTAACGCTTGTTGAATTTATCTACACGTCCAGTAGTATCTAATAATACATTTTTACCTGTATAGAATGGATGAGATTGTGAGGATACCTCGACTTTATATACCGGGTAAGTTGCACCTTCAAATTCTGTTGTTTCTGTTGTTGCTGCGCAAGAACGAGTTAAAAACTTGTAATCTGAAGATAAATCATGGAATACGACTTGTTTGTATTCTGGATGGATGTCTTTTTTCATTTTATTTTTTTTCGGATGATTCCCTGCCGTCATTCTATTTATATCAACAAGGCCAATGGGATTTAGGCTTATTTAATCGGGTTGCAAAAATAGACAAATTTTATAGATCTAACAAAACTTTTGTGTTATTTTTTTTGTGTTTTTAGAGCCAATGAAAGCGTTTTACAAATCCTAAAAATATTTTTATTGGACTTTTCCAAGAGGCACCTTGCTTAATGATTTGAATTTATGGGAGTTGAATATTGCAATTTAAATATGCCTCTTTTTTAATGTTTTTTAAAGAAAATAATGTTTGCAAGTAGATGTGTTTTTTTCTAATTTTACTGAGAAGGAATTCAAGCAAAAACGCCGATTTTTTTGACCGCATTCCCCTCTAGTTTTAAGCAATTTTAAATTATATTTTTAGGAAACACATGTACGTAATTAAAAGAGACGGTCGTCGCGAATCTGTCAAGTTTGACAAAATCACTGCTAGGATAGAAAAACTTTGTTACAGTTTGGATTCCTTTTTTGTCCAACCCTTAGAGGTGGCCAGAAAAGTTATCTCCGGCTTGTATGATGGAGTCAAAACGACTGAATTGGATAATTTGGCAGCGGAGACAGCGGCATCGTTGACGACAAAGCATCCAGACTATGCTGTACTAGCGGCTAGGATCGCCATATCTAATTTACACAAGAATACGTTGAAATCGTTTTCGGCTACGATGAAGCGCTTATTTACTTACGTAGATCCCAAAACGGGTCAAAATGCTGCTTTGTTATCAAAGGAGGTTTATGATATCATTAAGAAGAATGCGGTTGAGTTGGATGAGGCGATTATTTATGACCGTGATTTTGGTTATGATTATTTTGGTTTCAAGACTTTAGAGAAATCATATTTATTGAAATTGGAGGGTCAAATAGCTGAGCGCCCACAACATATGTTGATGCGTGTGGCGGTGGGTATTCATCAAACAGATCTTGCTTCTGCAATTGAGACTTATAACTTGCTTTCGGAGCGTTGGTTTACCCATGCAACCCCTACTTTATTTAATGCGGGTACTCCAAAGCCACAGATGTCATCTTGTTTTTTGTTGACTACACAAGATGATTCGATTGAAGGAATTTACGATACGTTAAAACAAACAGCTAAAATTTCACAATCGGCTGGTGGTATAGGTTTAAGTATTCACAATATTCGTGCGACGGGTTCTTACATTAAGGGTACTAATGGTACGTCCAATGGCATTATCCCTATGCTTCGTGTATTTAATGATACGGCGCGTTATGTAGATCAGGGCGGTGGAAAACGTAAAGGTTCTTTTGCTATATATTTGGAGCCTTGGCATGCGGATGTTTTTGAATTTTTGGAATTAAAGAAGAATCACGGCAAGGAAGAGATGCGTGCAAGGGATTTGTTTTATGCCCTTTGGATTCCAGATTTATTCATGAAGCGTGTTGAAGATAATGAGGAGTGGTCTTTATTCTGTCCACATGAGTGTCCAGGATTATCCGACACGCATGGAGAAGAGTTTGAAGCATTATACCATAAATATGAGTTGGCAGGTAAGGCGCGCCAGGTGGTTAAGGCACAAGAATTATGGTTTAAAGTATTAGAATCTCAAACCGAGACTGGTACGCCGTATATGTTGTACAAAGACCATGCGAACAGCAAATCGAATCAAAAGAATTTAGGTACAATTAAATCTTCGAATTTATGTACTGAAATTATTGAATATACGTCGAAAGATGAGGTGGCCGTTTGTAATTTGGCTTCCTTGGCTTTGCCTAAATATGTGAAGGCCAATGAAAAAGGTGTGAATGAATTTGATCACGCTAAATTATATGACGTAACTAAATCGGCGACTAAGAATTTAAATAAGATTATTGACGTCAACTACTATCCTGTACCGGAGGCTCGTAATTCAAATTTACGTCACAGGCCTATTGGATTAGGAGTTCAAGGATTAGCGGATGTATTTATTATGTTGAGAATGCCATTTGAGTCACCTGAGGCACAACAATTAAACAAAGATATTTTTGAAACCATTTATTATGCTTCGATGGAAGCATCCATGGAATTAGCCATTAAAGAAGGACCATATTCTACTTGGGAGGGTTCACCTATTTCTCAAGGTATTTTCCAGTTTGATATGTGGAATGTTACGCCGAGTTCAGGGCGATGGGATTGGGAGAGTTTACGTGAAAAAGTAGTTAAAAATGGGGTTCGTAATTCCTTATTGGTTGCGCCAATGCCTACAGCTTCCACTTCACAAATCTTAGGTAATAACGAGTGTTTTGAGCCATATACATCCAATATTTATGCTAGACGTGTTTTGTCAGGTGAATTTGCGGTGGTGAACAAGCATTTGTTGAAGGA
>JABMMK010000345.1 GCA_013205605.1 Cytophagales bacterium
CTATTTATTGAATTCTAAGGGCCTCTGATTTAATTCTCAATCATCGCTTTCTTACATTTCGCTTATTGTAATTGATCATCTAAGAGGTATATAACTTCCTCCAAATTACAGGATGATGTTTAGACTACAAGAACAGTTTCAGCTTGAACCCAATCAAAACATCATTATCGAAGGTACACCGAATGACCTAACCTACATGATTACCCTTTTGTGGTGCTTACAAAATGGAAGTATAGGATTTGAAAACGAGAAAGATGGTGATTGCAAGTTTGTTAATCGGAGGGATATCAATAAGTTTGACGACGAACAAATAAACCCAAGGGTAAAATACCCTTGGGTTATATGCAATCCTACTTCTAAATTATTTTTTCACAAACCCCCAACACAAACTATCGTTAAACGCCTCCCAGTAAACCAGCACTTCCCTGAAGTGCATAGACTATTTTGGCAAATTTTGTCTTTAATTCAATTAATTTTTCCAAGGCTTCGAGCGCTTTATTCTCTCTAGAGTTGATTAAAAAGAGGGATGATTCCCCATTGTTAAATCGGCTCTCCTCCGCTTTCACTAAGGCTATTAAATTTTTATTGGTGGCTTCCTGTGTCAAAATTTGTTTGCGTAAAGCAATCATTTCATTGTGGTAGGATTTGATTTTTATTTCGATCGACCTTCTTTTTTGGTCCTGAAATAATGATTCATCTTGGAGCTTTAATTTTGCTTTTTGGTACTCCGCTCTTCCCTGAGAAAATCGAAGTGGTATTTCAACTTTCAGCCCATACTGAAAATTATTTTCAAACAAGGGCGCGGTAAAAAAAGGAGTTTGATTTAAGGTAATTTGATTGTATTGTAAATCAACTTTGGGCAACAAGCCTTGGAATTTCAACCTTTTATCCACTTGTAAAGCTGAAATTTTAAGGGAATAAATTTGAAGTTCAGGGTGATTTTTCATCGCCTGGTCGATTAAATCTGTCAATGAAAAATTAGCCCCTTGGATAGATTCAAGGGATTCAGACGGGATTATGTGATAAGGTATCTGAATCGGCACATTGTTTTCCCACCATAAAAATGCGGATAAATCTAAGGCCGCATTTTGAAATTCAAGCCATTTCGCTTCTGCAATATTGGAGAAGTATTGTTGCTGGCTAGCCGCCTCTAAGGTATCGATGGCCGGCCTCTCGCCAAACTCAAAACTCTTCTTCGTTAGGGATTGTCGGTCTACCGCCACCTTTAAATTTTGCTTCACCGTTTCATAAACACGATACGATTTAACCCAATTCCAATATGCCGCCATCGCATCTACGATGATTTGATTGATCACATTTCGCTGCTCTTGTACAGCCATTTGGTTGAATATCTTGGCTTGGATTAGCGTCGCTCTGCGCTTATCCATCACTAAGTTTCGTACCAAAGGAATCGAAATTCCCAAATAGCTAGTTTGCCCTAAGCTCTGTTCTGGATTTAACCGCGACCCATTTAAAAATTCCACCCCACCAGAAATTTCAATGCCATACCAAGTAGGAATTGTCAGATTCGGCGATTGATGTAAGTAATAATTCTTTCCATCTAATGTTTTTTGACTCGAATATTGGCTAAATATGGGATCAAAATTTCCTTTGGCTGCCAGGATATTTGCTTGGGAAGCTTGAATCCCAATAAATGCTTGCTTAGCTATTGGATGATACTTTTGAACCATTAAAAGAACTTCATCTGAATGCAAGGTCTTCAAACTATCTTGAGAAAATAGTTGGATTGAAATCAGTAAAAACCCTATTATTTTTTTCATTTTTTAGAAGTGAATGAATAATAATCAGGAGGGAATCCATTAATATTTCGCCATAATTCATACCAAATAGGAACATTTTTAAGCAGCGCAATTCCTTGGGCTCCTCCTCCTATTTTCACTTGCTCTGGCCATGGACGATCTTGTAAATCTTCAGCGACCAGAGCTCTAAACATACCATTAGGACTTATTGAATTTTCAATGGCCATAACTTTACCTCCAAACGTCCCATAGCTTTGATTAGGCCAACCGCTAAATATGATGGCGGGAAAACCATCAAACATAAAACGAACCTTTTGACCTTTTGAAATAAGCGGTAGGTCAACGGGCCTAACAAACATTTCAACGGCATAATTAACTTTAGGAGGAACAATGCTCATCAAGTCTTCCCCTTCCTTTATCACTTCTCCTAAACCAGCCTTTTTTGCTTGAGTTATTTGACCATCTTGAGGTGCAAGAATGATATACATGCCATTTCTAATTCGATAATTGCTGACTTGGTTTTCGAGTTTCGCCACCTCGCCTTTTCCCACTTCTATGGTCCCAAGACTCTGTAATCTCTCCGCCTCAGCTTTATTGATTTTTTCATTATACTCTTGCTCCACGCCTCTTAGCTCAATTTTTGTGTTGACAATTTCCTGCACGGTTTGCTCTAATTTATTTTCAGCCACTGTTTTTTTGGCTTGAGCATTTTGAAAAACTACATTTCTTTGTTGGAACTGCGTTTGTGAAACTAAACCCTGTTCATACATTTTTTGCTGACGCTCGTATTGATTTTTCGCTAAATTAAACTCGTTATTTGCTGCAATGATTTCTGCCTTCTCGCCCTCTAGTTTATTCTCTAATTGCTTTAACTTATTGCCTATCTGCTCAATTTTCAACTTTCTCCCATTTTGCAAATTTTGAATTTGTGCTCCTGTCACATTCACTTTGCTCTTATAATAAGAAATAGCGCCCTTTTTTGCGTCGACTTGTTGCTCAGTGCGGTTCACCAAATTAGGATCCAAATAATCCTCTTTGATCTCAGAAATTTGAATTAACGTATCTCCTTTTTTTACAATATCCCCTTCCCGAACCCACCATTTCATTATTTTACCAGGAATCGGAGAATTCACTACTTGAGGTCGTTGCTCTTGGAAAAGACTTGTCACCTTGCCTTTGGCTTTAATATTTTGTGTCCATGGAAGAAATAAACTGGCCAAGAATATTCCCAAAATAATTAATAGCCACCTATTTAAATAGCTCTTTTTATCGTGCAAATACACATGCTTAAAAGACTTAAAAAAGTGATCCGCCATATATTATTCTAAAATAACACCGTTTTTAATTTCAAATGTCGCAGTACATTTCTGAATATACTCAGCATCATTTGTAGCAATAATCACAGTGGAATTAGGTAATTCATTCAAAAAATAATCCTTCATTTTAACCTGTAATTCATTTGGCAAACCATTCCAGGGCTCTTCCAACAAAAGCAAGGATTTTTTGCCAACGGTAGCCCTTATTAATAAAATTTTCTTTTTAAGCGACTCCGAAAGTTTTTTACCCATCGGATCCAAAAGAGTATCAAAGCCCAAAGGGAAATAATGTAGAAAATTCGAAAAGCCTAATTTATTTGCTTGTTGAATGATCATATCTGTACTTATATCCGCCAGGCCCAACGTAATGTTCTCCATTAATGTGCCCATAAAAATTTCATGCCCCTGTAAATATGTTCCTACCTGCTTTCGATATTCACTCTTATTTAAATTTTGTATGGGAATTTGATTGATTAAAAGTGAGCCGACAAAATCTGTATAATTTCCTGTTAACATCCTTAAAAAAATAGATTTTCCTGATCCTTGAGATCCATGGACGCCTATTTTAGCGCCCTTTTCAATGGCCAAATTAACATGTTTTAATAGGGGTTTATCCATTTCGAATTCAAATGAAAAATCGATGAAATTAATTTGAACCCCATGGGATAATGCATTTAAAGTTTCGCCTTCATTTTTTTCAAGGGGCGAATCCGTGATGATTGCCAACTTCTCTAGTCCAGTGGCCAGGTCATAAAAACTTTCTAAGCTAATGATCAATTTCTCTACCGCATTAATAACCATGATAATCACAATTTCAACAGCTATAAATTCGCCAACATTAAGTTGTTGATCTACTAATAAAACAGCGCCAATAGTCAACATTGCCAAGGTCATGCAAACCTTAAAAAAAACAAGAATTTTGTATTGAAATAAAAGTACTTTGAAATGTTTTGTCCGTGCGCCTAAATAGCCCATCACCTGCTGATCAGTTTTATGAATGGCTAAATCGGGCTCACTAAATTTTATTGATTTTAAGGTCCGAGCCATTTCTCCAAACCAAGACGCTACCGCATACTTATACTTACTTTCAGCCAAACTGGTAGAAAGTCCCGGCTTGCTCGTATTAAACAATATCAACCAAATCACTAACACCTGTATAACCCCCCAAACAATAAAAAATGGATGATAAAAAGATAATAAAAGTAAGCCCAGAACGATCTGAATACTTGCAATAGGTAGATCTAATAAAATTTTTGAAAAGCTTTTTTGAACAGTTGCCGTTTCAAAAAAATGATTTGCTTTCTCTGGAAGATAATATGAGTCCCATTTTTTCAAATCAAATCGGGGAATCTTTGTCACAAACTCAAATGAATAATCAGCAAAAATTTGCTGTTGGACTTTTTCAATTAACCTCATTTGGTTTATTTGAAGTAAGCCCACAATTACTACACCCAAAACCACCAAAAATATAAGTACATAAATGGACGTGACCATCGTGGCACCAAGCGCAAACCCAACAATGGCCTGAACACCAAGAGGCAAACTCAGCTGGACCAAACCCGAAAAAGCAGAAAAAAGGTAAATGCCCCAAACCTCCTTTTTATGAAGTTTTGTCAAATGGCCTATCCGATTTACAGCTGAAAGAAAATCCATTTATCTATATTTTTTACAAAGATATAATATTTTTTGTTATAATAGTATTACTATTGTATAAAATAAATAAATAATTAAATATAATAATTTTACTATTACTATATTTGATTTATAAATTTAAAATACATGGACTTCCAACTGAGTTTTAAGGTCAACGAACATATCTATTTGCGCGATCCCGAATCTTCGGAATTAGGTAAAAAAATTGTGAAAAATGCGATTGATTTAATTTATGAGCTGGGTTTCGAGCATTTTACCTTTAAAAAATTAGCCACGAAAATGTCCACAACCGAGGCGTCTATTTATCGGTATTTTGAAAACAAACACCGATTACTTTTATATATTTTGAACTGGTATTGGTCTTACATGGAGTTTCTTGTTGATTTTACCATGCAAAATATCCAAGATCCGAAAGAGAAGTTAGTTAAGATTCTCACTTTGTTTACGCAAAGTTTACCCGAAAGTGTAGGCCAATTAGATTACAACAAATCCTATTTAAACCAAATTGTCCTATCTGAAAGCAGTAAAGTTTACCTGATAAAAGAAGTGAAGGAAATCAATTCCTATCAAGTTTTTAAACCTTACAAAGACTTATGTAACAAAATTTCGGAGGTCATGCTAAGCTTAAATCCCACATATGCTTATGCTAGATCTCTAAGTAGCACCTTGATAGAAACAGCGCATAGCCAACAATATTTTAGCAAGAATTTGCC
>JABMMK010000346.1 GCA_013205605.1 Cytophagales bacterium
AAGTTAAAACGCAAGTTTTTGATCGTGAACGTGGTAAATTGATGGTTGACGGCATGGCTACAGCCTTGCATTTGGAAAAATTTTAATAAAAAAAAAGCCTGAAATTTCTTTCAGGCTTTTTTTTTACAATTTTAATAAATTACTTAGAAGCGTTCTTTTGGTTTTGAACCTCAGTACGAATTTCTTGTGATAAAGTTTTTAATTGTTGAAGACCACCTCTAACGCGTGTTCCTGCTGCTTGATTTCCTTTATCATAGAATTTTTCGAAATCCGATTCTAATGATAATACTAGATCCTTCACTTGTGCAAATCTGCTCATAATAATAATATTTAGGTTGTAAAATATTTAGATTGTCTTTATAGCCTGTTTAAAGGCCTTTATAATACGAAATTTAGACAAATTTTTAATTCTCGCAAATTTTTCCAACTAAAAATCACAAAAAAAAGCGAAAAAAGTCAAAAAAGTTAAATTTTAGGCTCTTTTTCTAGTTTATTCAGAATAAAAGCCTTCTTTAAGTTGCTTTTGTACTTTTGCAAAACACTCTGTCGTGTAACGTATATCCTCAAGCGTATGTGAGGAAGTTGGTATGATCCTTAACATAATTTGTCCCTTCGGAACTACTGGGTAGACAACTATGCTACAGAAAATACCCATGTTTTCTCTAAGGTCACGAACAAGTTTGGTCACCGCTTCAATATCATAATCACCATGCAAAAATACAGGCGTTACCGGAGATTGAGTTTCGCCAATATCAAATCCCTTTTCTCTTAACCCTTCTTGAAGTGCTTTTACATTCGCCCATAATTTTTCTCTTAATTCAGGATGCTTTTTAATTAATTCAAGTCGCTTCATACCTCCAATAACAAAGGGCATTGGCAATGCTTTTGCATAGGTTTGAGACCTCATGTTATATTTTAAATACATAATGATATCTTTTGGCGCTGCTACAAATGCTCCAATGGCTGCCATTGATTTAGCGAAAGTTGAAAAATATAGGTCAATTCCCTCAGTACAATTTAAAAATTCACCTACTCCACGTCCATTTTCTCCCATAGTTCCAAATCCATGCGCATCATCAACTAACAATCTGAAATTAAAATCCTTTTTCATTTCGACTATTTTATCCAGCGCGCCCACTTTTCCCGACATTCCGAAGACTCCTTCCGTAATAACAAGTATTCCTCCCCCTGTTTCCTCCGTTCGCTTTTTTGCACGCTCTAAATTCGTTCTTAAAGAATCCATGTCGTTGTGATTAAACTTATAATAGGCGCCCATTTTTGCTTTATGCAAACGAATACCATCGATCAAGCAAGCATGTGATTCTGCATCGTATACAATAATATCACGATGATCTACCATACATTCTACTAGCGACATCACTCCTTGGTACCCATAATTAAGTAGGAAGCAGTCTTCCTTGCCCACAAATTCAGCTAATTGTCTCTCAAATTCCTCGTGTTCATTCGTATTTCCAGACATCATTCTAGCTCCCATCGGGTAGGCTAGGCCGTATTTAGCTGCCGCGTCAGCATCTGCTTTTCTCACTTCAGGGTGATTGGCCAATCCTAAATAGTTATTTAAGGACCAATTTAACATCTCCTTTCCCATGAAAGTCATTCTTGGACCTAATTCGCCAGTTAGTTTTGGAAAAGAAAAATAATGATGTGAATAATGTGCATGAGCTCCTATTGGCCCCATATTTTTTACTACTTTTTCGAAAATATCCACTTTATGATTTCGTTTTAATTAAATAATCATGTATTAATTACAAAGTTAAATTTATTTTTTAATCCTGCTTATATTTAATAAGCTCATTCGTCATTTTTCTATTATTTTTGTCAAATTATTAACAAGTTTTCAATATGAATTTCAAATTTTTCTTCCTTTTTTCCGCCCTTATTTTATCTAATGTACTTTATAGTCAAAGTACGATTAAACCCTTGGTCGAATCTAAAAAAGGGATGGTGGTTACAACGCATCCAATAGCTTCAGAAATCGGCTTGTCTATTTTACAAAAAGGAGGGAATGCCATTGACGCTGCCATAGCAGTAAATTTTGCATTAGCTGTTTGCCATCCATCTGCTGGTAATATTGGTGGAGGTGGTTTTTTGGTTTATCGAAATGCCAAAGGAAAAGTTTTTGCATTAGATTACCGGGAAAAGGCTCCATTGGCAAGTAGCAAAGATATGTACCTAGATGCCTCTGGCAATGTAATTCCTGAAAAAAGTTTGGTAGGGATATTTTCTGCAGGGGTTCCAGGAACTGTGGCGGGGATGGAAGAAATGCACCGTAAATTTGGTTTATTATCCTGGAAAGATCTGATTCAGCCTGCCATTGACATCGCGAGGAATGGACATGCACTTACGTCAAGGGAAGCTCGTGGATTAAATGCAAATAAGTCGGATTTTGTCAGAGAAAATAAAGGGAATTCTTATTTAATTAATCCGAATAAAATTGATTGGAAAAAGGATGATCAATTAATTCAGGAGGACTTAGCAAATACCTTGGAAAGAATTTTACAAAATAAATCAAAAGGATTTTACCAAGGTAAAACAGCGGAGTTGATTATTAGTGAAATGAAACGTCAAAATGGCATTATTACACAGAAAGATTTGAATGGCTATAAACCTGTTTGGCGCAAACCAATCGTCCAATCGTATAAAAATTTCCAAGTAATTGGAATGCCACCGCCATCTAGTGGAGGGATAGCATTGGCCCAATTAATGGGAATGGTGCAGAAATATCCAGTGAGTAAATGGGGGGTGAACTCCGATTCTACGGTCCAATTAATGATTGAGTCTGAAAGACGTGTATTTGCAGACCGAGCGAAATGGCTAGGTGATCCTGATTTTGTTCAAGTACCCATCGGGCCCTTATTAGATTCTACTTATATTAAAAATAGAATTAGTTCGATCAATTTCGCAAAGGCGTCTTTAAGTTCAGACATTTCTGCAGGTCAATTTCCTGGCTATGAAAGCCCGGAAACGACTCATTTTTCGATTGTAGACGCTGCAGGTAATGCGGTGTCGATTACAACAACCTTAAATAATTCTTTTGGAAGCAAAGTATTTGTCGGTGGAGCTGGATTTCTTTTAAACGATGAAATGGATGATTTTTCTGCAAAAGCCGGTTATCCCAACTCATATGGTTTAGTTGGATCCAAAGCAAATGAAATTCAACCCATGAAAAGAATGCTTTCAAGTATGACGCCAACCATCATTACCGAAAATGGCCAATTGAAAATGGTTGTTGGCACCCCAGGAGGATCCACTATCATTACGAGTGTATTTCAAGTGGTACTGAACGTATTGGAATTTGGAATGAATATGCAACAGGCAGTTGAATATCCTCGATTTCACCAACAATGGAAACCTGAACAAACCCGAATTGAACCTAATCGCATGTCAACCATTCAAATGGAACGATTGAAGCAGAAGGGTTATGAATTTTCTAATTCGACATCTATAGGTCTAGTGGAAGGAATATTAGTGCTTCCATCCGGTAAGCTACAAGGTGGTGCCGATTCTCGTGGCGATGACACAGCCTTGGGTCATGATTGATTTATTGGAATAACGTAGCAACAAAATAGGCCGCCGCAGCTGCAGCTGCACCAATGGAGGCTACTTTCAAGGATCCAATCCATGGATTTTGATCCGTTACCTTACTTTTGAAATACCCAAAAACCAATAAAGCAAGCAACGTTATCTCAGCTGAATACAATAGGCCAGACTTGGGGTCATCAACATAAAAATAGGGTACAAGCGGGACAAATCCGCCAACAATATAGGAAATTCCTATAGTCAGGGCTGAGTTTCTAGCTCTATTAGGATTTGGTTTTTCTAAGCCTAATTCAAAACGCATCATAAAATCGACCCATTTGTCCTTATCTTTTGAAATAGCTTCTACGACTATTTCTTGCGCTTCTGGTGTCAAGCCATAGCTTTCAAATACTTCTCTAATTTCTTCTTTTTCCCTCTCAGGAACACGTTCCACTTCTTCATATTCACGCTTTAATTCGGCTTCATAATGCTCCTGTTCTGTTTGTCCAGCCAGATATCCACCTAATCCCATTGCGATAGAACCTGCAACAATCTCTGCTATTCCTGCTGTGGTGACAATGGACGATGAGGCTACTGCACCTGAAAGTCCAGCTGCCAATGCAAAAGGAACTGTTAAACCATCCGACATGCCAATAACTATGTCAGTGATAAAATCAGAGCTCTTTAAATGCTTTTCATGTAAATGGTGATCAGGTCCGTTCATGTCAATTGTTTATCTGATGCCATGCATCATTTTTTTAAGTGGCCCACTGGCTAAAATATATAATAATATGGATGCTATTCCCGCCATGATGACAAAAAGCATAAAGAAATCATACAGGTTTTTTATTTCCATACCTAAAAAACTTGGAAATTGACCTGATGCGATTGCATTTACTGGTGGCAACAAAGCCCCTAGGGTACCTGCTAACGCATATCCGGCTGCATTTGCTAAAAACCAAACCCCCATTAACAAAGACGAAAATCGTTTAGGTGCAAGCTTTGCGACCAAAGATAAGCCTATGGGCGAAAGACACAATTCACCCATGGTGTGAAATAAATACATAATGAATAACCAGGCCACGCCAAGTTTCTGAGAACCTAAATCTTTGACTTGAATCGCAATGATAAAATACCCAAGGGCTAGTAACATAAGGCCGATGGCCTGCTTAGCGGGAGAATTAGGCTCAATGCCTCTTTTCTGCATCCAAATCCAAAACCAACTGAACGGAAAGGCCAACAAAATTATAAAAAAAGAATTGGCGTTTTGAACAGAACTAGGTGGCAGTTCAATTCCGAAGAAATTCAAATCGGTTTGTTGGTCTGCAATAAATGTCAAGGAAGATCCCGCTTGTTCGTAAGCCGACCAAAAGAAGATGACAAAAAATGAAATAATATACATGACATAAATTCGCTGACGCTCAATGCTCGTCAAAGTTTTATCTGTCATAATTAAAAATGCTAAACTAATTCCAGCCGAGTAAATGACCGGATAAACCCAGTCTTTGATTGGATTTACTATTTCTGATAGAAACAACAAATGGAATATATAGACTAATGAAGTGAATATTAAAAGAGTAATGCCAATCGATTTATTTGTAAAATCTGCTTTATCCGCCTCTTCTTCAGAATCTTGTGCTTTATTGAAATCTGGAGCTAAGCCCACGGCCTGGCCATCCGGTTTTAATAAATATTTGTTTTTCAAAAAATAAAAAGTGATGGTTCCAATCATCATCGCGCAGCCAGCAGCTAAAAAGCCCCATTTAAAAGCATCTAGATTTCTTACTCCATCCACCTTAACGTCTCCTAACCAGGGGCATATCATCATGCCCAACAATGCACCCGTATTGATCCCCATATAAAAAATCGTAAAAGCAGCATCTAAACGGCTATCACCCTTAGCATATAACTGACCTACCATCGACGAAATGTTAGGTTTGAAAAATCCATTTCCAAGGATTAGAAATAATAAGCCTGACCACATGAATATATTAGCGGTTTCTACTCCCTCCATAAATGTACTCGCTGATCCAAATAGTAATAGTTGGCCTATGGCCATCGTAATCCCACCCAAAATAATGCAATTTCGATTTCCTAAATATCGATCTGATATATACCCACCTAACATAGTTGTTAAGTAGCTTAGCCCTAAAAAACCACCATAAATAATGGAAGCTTCGTTTTGTTTATAGGCAAGGGCATTGACTAAAAATAAAGAAAGTAAGGCACGCATTCCATAAAAATTGAAACGTTCCCACATTTCTGTCGTGTATAATACATAAAGGCCTTTGGGATGCGAAGAAGTATTTTGATTCATAGGATGCTGATGGATTTTGGCCACAATATAGGTAGATAATTTAGTTTTTATATTTTTTGAATTCCAAATTTAATTTTAAATATTGATTTTATTGGGCTGGAATTTAATCAAAGATGTGAAACCTTTTTTGTAATATTGTTGATTGGATTAGACAAAAGAAAAATTTAGATTTTTATGGGTAAAATCATAGCAATAGCGAATCAAAAGGGTGGGGTAGGGAAAACAACTACTGCGATTAATTTAGCAGCTAGCCTAGCCGCCTTAGATTTAAAAACATTGCTCATTGACGCTGATCCACAGGCAAATTCAACCTCTGGTTTGGGTTTTAATCCGAAAGAAATTTCTCAAAGTATTTACGAATGTATGGTTGGGATTTCATTGGTAAAAGAAACTATTCTTCCTACCGAAGTGCCTTTTTTAGATATTATTCC
The DNA here is from genome assembly GCA_013205605.1 of Cytophagales bacterium. GTDB lineage: Bacteria > Bacteroidota > Bacteroidia > Cytophagales > Spirosomataceae > Aquirufa. The sequence continues at coordinate 6,289 of JABMMK010000346.1, forward strand.
TTCTCATATAGATTTAGTTGGCGCTGAAATTGAAATGATTAATCTGACAAATCGGGAAGGAAAAATGAAAGAGGCCCTAAAGGAAATTAAAGACGACTATGATTTTATCATCATGGATTGCTCTCCTTCCTTGGGATTAATTACTATTAATAGCTTAACGGCTGCTGATTCAGTGATTATTCCCGTTCAATGTGAATATTATGCATTAGAAGGCTTGGGAAAATTATTAAATACCATTAAGATTATACAAAGTCGATTAAATACGGAATTGCTTATTGAGGGAATTTTATTAACCATGTATGATTTGAGGCTTCGTTTATCTAATCAAGTGGTCAATGAGGTTAATTCTCATTTTAAAAATATGGTTTTTGAGACGATTATACCTAGAAATATTCGTTTGTCAGAGTCTCCTAGTTATGGGATTCCGGCCATTTTGCATGATGCGGAAAGTAAAGGAGCTATTAGTTATTTAAATCTCGCTAAAGAAATTGTGCGAAAAAATGGGCTTTTATTGGAGATATAATTTTTTAATGTAATGAGTAAACAAGAGTCAAATTTGAAGAAGAGAATTGGATTGGGTCGAGGATTAGGAGCATTATTAGAGGATTCTGATAAGTTACAAGCTAAAGGTTTGCATGCATCTGATTATGCCGGAAGTCTTGATTCTGTTAATTTGATGGAAGAAATTGCGCTAGATTGCATTGAGACTAATCCATTTCAACCTCGTGAACATTTTGAAGTAGAGGCATTAAATGAATTAGCTGAGTCCATACGAGTTCAAGGAATTATTCAACCGATCACGGTTAGAAAAATTGCCCCACGAAAATTCCAATTAATTTCTGGCGAGAGAAGATTTCAGGCTTCGAAATTAGCCGGTTTGACTCGAATTCCTGCTTATGTCCGGATGGCGGATGATCAGCAAATGATCGAGTTAGCCTTGATTGAAAACATACAAAGGGAAAATTTAAATGCCATTGAGATTGCTCTTTCTTATAAAAGATTAATGGAGGAATGTCATTTAAAACAGGAGGATTTGGGTGCTCGTGTGGGTAAAAACAGATCTACCGTAACTAATTATATTCGTCTGCTTAAATTACCTACCCATATTCAAGTCGCGATTCGTGATAATAAGATATCGATGGGGCATGCTCGGTCATTAATCTCATAGGAAAATGCTGAGATTCAAAATACCTTATTTTTAAAAAC
>JABMMK010000347.1 GCA_013205605.1 Cytophagales bacterium
CACCTGATTTCACCGTAACAATTTGTTTATCATACTTCATTTGTTCAGGAATAACCTTTATCTCTATAATAGCGGTTTGATTAGTAAGAGCCTGAGGAAGTGGGGTACTAATGTTTTTGTCCAGATTATTAATTAGTTCTAATGTTCCATTTAATAAAGTGCCATTAAAGGGTAATGTAGTGGTATAGGACTCAATGGAATTTCCATTAATTACATTGGAAGTATTTTGTACACGCTGTATTTGAACTTCTTTTAGTAAGGACCTAGAAAACAAAGATGGGACTTTACCTTTTACCTTAATATCATCATCTACACTAAGCTCCACTATACCTTCTTTAATAAGCTTGAAAGTAAAGTTAAATTGATCTTTTAAGGTGTCTTTAGAGACAAAATTATAAACTTGATTAAACTGTTTAATTGAGGCACATAATCTATTATCCTTTATATAAAGACCATATCCATCTTCATTACCTCCTTGACCTACAATCAAACCTTCATTATTTCGAACTCCTTTAATTATCTTACCTTTTATAATTAATTCCTTATTGATTACATCAGGAATAAGCGCAATAGTACTTCTTCTTAAAAGGGTATACGTTTCTTTGTTAATACCTTCATAGACTTTAAAGGCTAAGGAATTTTTATCCTTTGATTGGGCAATATTTTTATTATTCGCAGCCAATAAAAATCCATCTCTATTTTTTATTGCCGCAGCAAATAAAGCCTGAGGGATCCATTCATCTGATTCATTATCAGTCATTAAAGATTGCTTATAAATCTCTTCGCCAACATTTTTAGATGCTGGCATATTCGCAATTGAAATAAAAGCAGCCAATCTAACATTAAGATTTTTATCATTCAAAATTCCAGAATTTAATATTAATTCCGCACTATTTGAACTTGGAGGTAAAGTTTCTAGAGCAGCTTTCCTAACCCCTGCAGCAGGATGTTTTAATGCCAAACTAATTGCATTTAATGATTTAGCATTATCAGGATTAATTTCGCCTAGTCCATGAAGCGTCCAAATTGCGTGAACGGCAGGACTATTTAAACCTATTTCATCTACAAGATTATTTTCAATGATTTTATACAATTCAGGAATCAATGAAACATTTTTTGATTCAACAATAAGTCTTTGGGCTGTCATACGCCAAAACATATTATCCGAATTTAAACCTTTCAATAAACTTATTGGGTCATTCTTAGACAAAATAAGTGGACTATATGGCTTAGCTTTTTTGTACACGACACGGTAAATTCGACCATGATTTATATCACGCATTGGGCTAATAAACGCATTTCCATGCCCCCTTGGCTGATTGACAAAAGGAAGGACCATGTTTGAAGGAGCTTGTCTTTCAACAAACACATTATGTTGAATAATGAAATTATACCAATCGGCAACCCAAACAGCTCCATCAGGTCCCACTTCTGCTTGTACTGGACCCACCCACTCATCTGAACTAGCTAGTAAATTCCATCCGTCATTTTCAGAAAAACCAGAACCATTCGGACTTATAATTGCATTATGAATTAATCTTACCGTTGGCTCACAAACAAAAGCAATTCGATTCCAATAAGATTTAGGGAAATCTCTGGCTGTATAGAAATGATGCCCAGCCGCTGAGGTAAATCCCCCTACCACATCAACTTGCCTGAGGTTAGGAGTCAATGAATGAGAATCATAGTGTCCATCTATTTTTTGAACAGATTGAATCTTGGATCCAAGTAAATTTCGTTGCAATAATGATGCTGGCATAGAGTAATAGGCACTATGAGTATTATTAGCTGTAGAAATAAACACATTATTTTCTTCAGTAATACCTAAACCCCATGTATTATTACTTGTATTACCTAAAAAATTCAAACCCGTTCCATCTGGATTTAAATTATAAACACCAGTCCTAAAATTATATTCTTTCCCGTCTTTTGAAAGTCCAGTAAAACCTGATCCAACAACTCCCCATATCTTATTATTAAAACCATACTGTAAATTTGAAGGGCCAAAATGGGTATCATTTTTATCCCAACCTTTCATGATTATTTCCCTTACATCAGCGCGGTCATCCCCATCAGTATCTTTTAAAAACAAAAAATAAGGTGCCATCGAAACAACTAGGCCGCCATTTGCAAAAACTATACTAGTTGGGATATTTAATTTATCAGCAAAAATGGTAAATTTATCTGCCTTACCATCCCCATCCACATCTTCACAAATCTTAATTCGGTCATTTGACGCACCATCCGTTTCTAAAAATGTATTTGGGTAATCCACAGATTCTACGATCCAAAGTCGCCCTCTTTCATCCCATGCCATCGCAATTGGATTTGTAATATCTGGCTCTGATGCAAATAATTTTATATCAAAATCAACGGGTACTTGACTTAGCTTAAGTGATTCTTCTGGTTTCAAAGACTCTTGCATCTTGGGTACCATATGTCTCTTGGTAAAATCAGAAATTTGAATGCCAGAAGATTCATAAATATCTACATTCGGTATA
>JABMMK010000348.1 GCA_013205605.1 Cytophagales bacterium
TCCAATAAATGCCTACTTCCATAACCTGTTAAAACACGATTTAGCAGATGCTTCTTTTGAGCTGTACCCCAAGTTCCGGTATACGCTTCAAGGCCAGTTTTGACCACTGTTCTGGATGCTCGGGCCTGTTCAATTTTAGAGAAATCAACGTTTTCTTTACGAAACTGGGCTACTAAGTCTACTTTTTTTGTATTTTGCATCAGAAATATCAGTTCCTAAATATAGAGAATTTATTTTACAAAAGTGATATTACTGAGTTAACGGCCATTTTTTTAATCCATGAAAAGAAGAGAATTTGCTAGAAAAACGTGTCCGGCTTTAGTGCTTTCCATTGTTGGTTTTTCGCTTTTAGAATCGTGTGATAACGCAAAAGAAGAGTCGGCGGTGATCGTTCCCCAGGAGGAAAAAGATTATTTAGATCGAATAAAGACTATTGGTACCTCCGGATTTTTGCAAGTACAAAACAAGGTATATTTCAACCTGAAAAATAGTGCCTATTCGAAGCTGTTGACGTCCGTGAATTTTGTGAATGATTTAGATAATGGGGTGCTGTTGCTCAGGCAGAGTGACACGAGTTTATTGGCCTTTGACAATTGTTGTCCGCATTTAGGCAGTAAAAATCAATGGTCTTTTCAGAGCAATAAATTTAAGTGCGCGAACCATGGCAATAGCTATGGAATTGAGTCGGCCCAAACAGCAAATTGTAGTTCAAATAGCCAATTTGGCAACTTGCGCTCATTTAAAACCTTAATTTATAAGGATTTGCTGACGGTGGATTTTAGTTGACGCACGTGAAAATTAATCCACAAAGGCCATTCTAATTGTTTCTTTTGTTTTTTGAATTTCTGTAACACTTAGCGAACCTAATATTTTAATGATTCGGTTCCGATCTATCGTTCTGATTTGATCGATGGCTATCCAGCCAACGGTATTTTGCAAATTTGTTTTTATTCTCGTGGGATAATTTTTTGAATTAGTCGATAAAGGGGCAATGACAATAGTTTGTAGGTATTTATTCATCTCGTTTGGCGAAATGATGACGCAAGGTCTCGTTTTTTTCATTTCACTCCCTTGCGTAGGATCCAGATTGACTAAAACGAATTGATATTGTTTTAAGTCCATTCCTCAAATGTTTCATCTTCAAAAACATCTGTGATAAGTGCTTGATCATTACCTGACTCATGCATCTTTTCAAACGCTTTTCCCCAATTTTTCCTAGGTTCCAATACCGGTTTAATAATAATGCATTCTTTTTCTAACAATAGTTCGACCGAATCGCTGATGTTGTATTTTTCTAAAATAGTTTTACTGAGACGTATGCCTTTTGAATTGCCTATGGGAATGACTGAAACTTGCATGATTTGTTATTTTGTAATTACAATGTTACTACAAAATTATTTTAATTACGAATTATTGTCTTTGTTTAATTTTTTTATAATCATTGACCCTGATCCACTTTTTTAATAAAGGAAATCACTCCATTCATATAGATTTTTTGATCATCCCACATGGCCAAATGGCTACCGTTTGGACAGTACAAATATTCGCCATGTTGGACCATTTTACTTTGTTCTTCCATGGCTTTGGGATCCATGGTGTCATATTTGGCACCGATCATCAAAGTAGGGATAGCGATTTCCTTCAGTCGATTTTTGATATCCCAATTCGCAAGCAGGCCAGAAATTCCAAATTCACTGGGTCCTTGCATTTGGGTATATATCGCATTGTTTGCATGTTTAAATGATCTGTTTAAGGCGTCTGGCCAAATGGTAAGCCGACAAATATGCTCGTGGTAAAAATTAGGAATCAACAGCTCCATGTACCTTGGGTTAGCGAAATCTTTTTTAGCTTCGATGGCTCTAATTTCAGCGAGTATTTTTGGATCCATTTGTTTCGCCAAAACTTCTTGGGCATATTTTCCATATTCAGGCGCACTCGCGACCATGTTGGAGACGAGCAGCGCTTTCATGTTTTTTTGATATTTCAGCGCATATTCCATGCCTAAGATTCCGCCCCAAGAATTCCCTACGATGTAAAAATTGGATTGGTCAGCACCTATCGCTTTTCGGACCTGTTCCACTTCTTCCACAAAGTGCTCGGTTTTCCAGAGTGTGGTGTCATTGGGTTGATCGCTGTAATAGGAACCGAGTTGGTCATATTCATAAAATTCAAATCCTTCTCTTTGGAAAAATGTCTCAAAGCATTCCATGTATTCATGTGTCATGGCTGGACCACCGTGCAGAAGCAAGATCTTGATTTTGGGGTTATTGCCAAAACGTTTGGTCCATACATTAAAGGTACCTTTGGGCGTTTTGATGGGAATTAATTTAACTCCGGCAGCCTCCAAAGTATCTGGATATGAGAAATAGTCAGAGGCTATTTCTGACGTTTGGGTACAAGAAACAAAAGCGAAAAGAGTTGCCAAGATGAGGGCTAAACGGGTCATATGGAATATTGTTAAGACGTGTAAATCAGATATTAAAACTTTTAATTCGTCACCATCCCTGGCTCTAATAATGCCCTAGGGCGATTGCTTTCACCGGGTTTAGGAATGGGTCCCGATTGAATCGTTTTTTGTGCATCAACTTTTAAATTCAAAAACGACTTTTCCTGTATCCGATTCACAAATTCAAATGGATCATTTTTTCTGATGTATAATTCAGATCCCTTTTCTCCCTTTCCCCAATCGGTATATCTCCAATATTTATGAATCAGGGTTTGTCCCATGACATCCGATTTCGTTTTAGGATCATAATGAAATACAAGACTTTTAGCATAAGTCGATGAATTATTTTTTCCCTGCATAAAAGGAAGCAAGGATTTGCCATCCAATTTCGAATGATCTTTTTCACCGGTTAAAGAAAGCAGGGTGGGGTACAGATCCAGTAATTCGACCGGTTGGTCTAGCACTTTACCTTTCGGA
>JABMMK010000029.1 GCA_013205605.1 Cytophagales bacterium
AACTTTTTTTAAAATTAATTTAAGGAAAAGTTCAAGAGTAGAAATAAAACTGAAATTGGGAAATCTTTACGGAGCTGAAGAATCGCCCGATGAAGAAGATTTTTTGTAGACTGGTAATTTAAGTTTAACACTTCGGCTACTTGTTCAACTGAAAGTCCTTGATGGTAGCGTAAATAAATGGCTTCCTTTTGTCGATCCGAAAGTTGATTGATGCTTTTATTTAATTGCTCCACTTTTTTAGCCGTTGTTTCATCAGCAATCAAACGGTCTTCAATGGAAAAATCAAATAAAAATTCTAGCGAATCAATGCTCTTGATGTTTGAAAAAATATGTTCGCGATGATGAAGCCTAGCTATCCGCTTTCGTACACTCGAAAGTAAATACGCTTTAACCACAATGGCCTCATTTAGTTTATACCGATACGTCCAAATATTAACAAATACATCTTGCACGCAATCCTTTACTCGATCTTCTCCAGTCATTAACGTTTTACCGTAATTAACAAGCGTGCTGTAATACCTTTCAAATAACGAGGAAAACGCCTCTTCGTCGCCCAGCCTTAACTGGTTCCAAAGTGTGGTGTCACTTGACTTAGCTTTATGTAATTTTATTTCATTCAATACTTTATATTTTTCACTAAAAAAAGAAGAGTTATAACAGGCTTAGTTATTTTTTAATAAAAGAATGAATCGAAAGATATTATTATTTTTATATAAAAGGGTATTTTTATTAGAAAATATTGATTTTCTCAAATGATTTTTGAAATTCCTTCAGCCATTTTAACAATTATTGATAATATTTCATAAAAAGTTGATAATTAATTGATAGATTAAAACTTCACAAAATCATATTTTTGGTTATTAAAGTTCAATTATTTATTAATGATAGAACTGATGAAACGAGTATTTAAACATTTACATGTAAGCGTAAGGGAATGGCTACATGCGTGTTCTATACTACCAATAAAAAACAAATGAATAACAAATGAAAGTTAAAAATGAATCTTCGCGGCGTAATTTTCTACGAAGCGCTGCTCTCGGCAGTATGATCCCTTTTACTCCTGGGATCATTCATGGAGAGACGGTCTTATCGAATCCGCTAGTTTCGAACCAATCGATTGCACTGAACTACCACCTGATGCATCCCGGTGGTGAAAGTTTGCCTGGGGATCCCAATGCCGCCTTCTACCTCGATGGCACCTACCATTTGCACTACATCCTGGCGCATTCGTGGAAGGAGAAGCAATCTTTCTCTTTCGTCCACGTCACCAGCCCGGATATGTTGCACTGGACCTGGCAGCCGACGAAACTAAAACCGTCGTTCACCGGCCACGGCATGTTCAGCGGCACCGGCTTCATCACCAGGGAAGGTAAACCCGCTGCCATCTACCACGGCCAGGGATCAGGCAAAAACCAGATCGCCATCGCGAAAGATCGGAAAATCAGCGCATGGGAAAAACCCTATCCCATTGAAGTCAAGAACGCCGACGGAACGGAAGCTAAGATCGGCTACTGGGACCCCGATTGTTTCCTGATCGGCGACACTTACTATGCCATCTCAGGCGGTGAGAACCCACCGCTGATGAAATCCAAGGATTTGAAGAACTGGACCCTAGTTGGCGACTTCATCAAGCATGATATGCCCGATGTGGCTTTCGGTGAGGACATCTCCTGCGCTAACTTCTTTCCACTTGGCAACAAGTGGATACTCTTGTGCATCAGTCATCCGCTCGGCTGCCGCTATTATATTGGCGATTGGAACGCCAGGGCCGAGCAGTTCGTCCCGCAAACCCATGGCCGCATGAACTGGCGCAGGGACGAGCAGAGCATCTTTGGCCGACCTGCATGGCGCGTGGATTTCTTTGCCCCAGAAAGCCTGCTCACACCCGATGGTCGTCGTGTTATGTGGGCCTGGCTAGCAACCCTCGGCAAATCCGATGGCAAGATGGATGGCAGAACCATCCAGTCCCTACCGCGTGAACTGAGCCTTCCCACCGATGGCATTCTCCGCATCAAACCCCTACGCGAACTTGAAACGCTTCGCTATGACCCCGTCACCCTCAGCGACATCACGATCAGCGAACTGACCAAGGAATTGCTCCCCACTGCCGCACCCGCTGGTAAAAAGATCGCCACCTTGGACAGCGACGGCATCGAACTCCGAATCACAGTCGCCCGCGATCAAGCGGCCCGGAAACTCTTCGGGTTCACCTTGTTTCCCGATGGTAAAGGTGGCGGGCTCCAGATCCTGTTCCGTCCGGAAAACAGCACGCTGCGCATCGGCACCGCCGAGGCCCCTTTCTCGATCGCCGATCTTCCCTCAGGGGAGGATGTGGAGTTACGCATCTTCATCGACAAATATCTCATCGAAATCTTTGCCAACGACAGGCAAGCCATGGTTGCATCCTACGATGATTATCTCGGCAAGCCCGACTTGAATGCCTTCACCGTTGGAGCGCCGACGACCATCAAGAAGCTCGAAATTTGGAAACTCAAGCCGACCAACCAGGGTTTCATCGAAGCGCAAAAGAACCACATCTGGGAACCGGAAACAAAATAAAAAAATAATACGTCACCTTTTCCTTATTACGACTCTCAGACTTAAGTTTTTGTCCTTAAAATATAGAGGTCTATGGTTTATAAAAGTAATGGATTCGCACAGTCTCAAATGGAAATATTCAGACAATAATTCACATTTTTATAACTATTTCGCCAATTTTTGATAATATTTCATTAGAACTTGATAATAATTTGCAAAATTGAAAATTCAAATAATTGTCATAGGAAAGTACCGCAAAGATTAAAAATTGTTATGCCATTGCTTGTAGCCATTTTATGGACATCCGCATATTTTAATAAAATTAGGGTTGATTTTAGATGCATTATTTGACCAAAAAATTATGGATTTTTTAAATTGAATAAATATAAATGTTTCATAGCAGATTTATTTTTATTGTATATTAATATCTTTAAAAGCAAAACCAGTTTATTTCAATGAATAGAAAAAAATTTCTGTCTTCAGTATCTGTGCTAGCCATTGCTTCAATCAAAGGAAGCTCCTTACTACACGCATCCCAATCATTAAAGAAAATACCTCTAATAGATACTCACCAGCACCTTGCAGATCTGGTCCGGTTTGGCAAAGGCTGGACATCACCACCACTGCCCGGCAATTATGACATGAAAGCTTATTTGGAAGCCACTCGGAATGTCAATTTAGTAAAGTCTGTTTATATGGAAGTAGGCGTACCTGTAGCTCGACGCCAAGAGGAAGCTCTTTATGCCATTGAAATATGTAAAGACAAAACCAACCCAACAAGAGGAGCTGTTATTAGTGGAGATTTGAACAGTCCGGAGTTTGAAACCTATATCTCACAG
>JABMMK010000349.1 GCA_013205605.1 Cytophagales bacterium
ATTGATCCCATTGTGGCCGTTTTGAAAGCTAAGAAGCAAGGTAATTTTCATCAATTTTTAATTGATTTTAAAACGAATGCGGACTCAACTTTACCTTTATTGGTTAAATTTTTAGCTCCTCATAAAGATTTATTTATTAAATCGGGCTTGCGGATTGTTATTTCGGGCAATCGGCCAATGATCAAGGATTACATTAATTTTCCGAATTGGATCACGTTTGACGGTCGGTCTACCGAGACCTATCCAGCTGGACTGAAGAACTATGTTGTTTTGGAAAGTGAGTCTGTCTATAAATTTGGTATGTGGAGTGGGCAATCTCCCATGCCTGCGGCCATGAAGGAGAAACTTAACGTGTATGTGGAAACGGTCCATGGAGCGGGTAGAAAATTGCGCCTATGGGGAACGCCAAATACTTTAATGGCCTATCAAGCACTTTGGGATTTGGGAGTGGATTACATTGGAACAGATAATTTGTCGGAACTGGCCGACTTTTTGAAATTAGCCGCAAAGTAAATAGCTTTGCTTTTTGCCTTTTATACATAAAACCTATTTTAATGACTACTCGACGATCATTTATTCAACAATCTTCTTTGTTGGCCTTCTCAACTTTAATCCCTTTTTCGGCCAATAAATCTTATCAAATGGGTTATTCAGCCATTACTTGGTCAGGAAACGACGAGCAGGCCATCACGGATATTGCTTCATTAGGTTTTAAAGGAATTCAATTGCGAGCTAACTCATTTCCAGTGTACAAAGATGATCCCTCTGTTTTAAAGGCAAAATTGGATGCTGCCAAATTGAAGTTGGTGATGTTCTCAAGTGGAAATGTTGAAATCGATCCGGCGAAGGAAATGGCGACGATCGAACAGCATGTCAACCATGCAAAATTCGTTAAGGCTTTAGGTGGAACATCGATTCAATTGACCAATAGCCTTCGGAAAAAAGGAGTTTTGCCTACTGAGGCGGAATTAGTTCGCTTGGCGCAGGTAATGAATGAAATTGGCAAGCGCACGAAGGAAATTGGCATTCAAACCACGTATCACAATCACATGAATCAGTTTGGGGAGACGCCTGAGGAAGTAGAAACGTTAGTGAAAAATATGAACCCGGCTTATGCCAAATTACTTTTGGACGTCGCCCATTATTTCCAAGGAGGAGGCAATCCTGCGGAGGCAGTTTTGAAGTATAAAAATGTTATTCATGCTTTTCATATCAAAGATGTGGAGGCTCCTGTAAAAGGCCAAGAATCTAATCCTAAATCATATAAGTTTGTTGAATTAGGCCAGGGAAAGGTAGATTTAGCGGCTGTTTTCAAAAATATAGATCAAATTAAGTTCAAAGGTTGGGCTATCGTAGAATTGGACTCAGTTCCTGATAAAGCTAGGACGCCTTTGCAATGTGGTCAAATCAGTAGAAATTTTTTGAGCGATAAAATTGGCTATCAATTTTAGTAAATTTTTAAATTAGGATAGATGGCTTCTAAGCGCAATCCCGCGATAGGTTTTATTTTTATTACTTTATTGATTGATGTGATGGGCATCGGCTTAATTATACCCATTTTACCTACGTTAATTCGTGGGTTTACTGGGGGTGATTTGAGTACGGCTTCTCAATATGCTGGTTGGCTAATGGCCTCCTATGCCATTATGCAGTTTTTTTTCTCCCCTGTTTTGGGAGGATTGTCGGATCAGTTTGGGCGCCGCCCAATCATTTTAGCTTCTCTTTTTGGCTTCTCCATCGATTATTTAATTTTGGCGAATGCGCCTAATATCACCTGGTTATTCATCGGCCGATTATTGGCCGGTATCACTGGGGCCAGTTTTACTACGGCTCAAGCGTATATAGCTGATATTTCAAAAGCAGAAGATCGTGCTAAGAATTTTGGAATGGTGGGTGCTGCTTTTGGCCTTGGTTTTATTATTGGCCCCGCCGTAGGTGGGTATTTAGGAAGTTATGGGGTTCGAGTTCCTTTTTATGCTTCTGCTGTTTTAACATTGTTGAATGGTTTGTATGGCTATTTTGTTCTACCAGAATCTTTGTCAAAGGAGAATCGAAGGCCGTTTGATTGGCGTCGTGCTAATCCCTTGGGCTCCTTGAAGAACATTACAAAATATCCATTAATCGCAGGTTTGGTCGGTGGATTCTTTTGTCTGCAATTGGCAGGCCAAGCGCATCCCAGTACCTGGTCTTATTTTACGATGAAAGTATTTGGTTGGAGTCCAAAGGAAGTCGGCTATTCATTAGCTTTTGTTGGTTTAATTGTCGCTGTCGTTCAGGGTGGACTTAACCGCTTAATCATTCCCAAAATCGGCGAAATTAAAGCTATTTCGTATGGTTTAATTTTATATGCCATTGGTTTTTTCCTTTTTTCCTATGCCTCTAAATCGTGGATGATGTACGTGTTTATGGTGCCCTTTGGGTTAGGTGGGATCGCTGGTCCAGCTTTACAAAGTTTGATTACCCAGCAAGTGGGTCCAGATGAGCAAGGGGAGTTGCAAGGTGGATTAACAAGTCTTCAATCGGTCACAACCATTTTAGGGCCTTTATTATCATCCAATTTGTTTGCTTATTTTACTTCTACTAGTGCTAGTATTTATTTTCCGGGAGCCGCGTTTTTTATGGCGGGAGCACTTGTGGTCGTAGGTTGGTTTGTGGTGATGCTTTCTGTTCCTACTCGTAAAGTGGTATAATTTTTTAATCGGTGATTTTTTAAGATTAACGGAAATAAAAATAAAATAAAAAAAATTACCTTTAGAAAATTAAACCCTTAAAATATTTTAATCATGAAATTAATCAAAAGAAGTATCGCATTAGCGATTTTATTTTTGACCAGTTCGGGCATTTATGCACAAACTACAGATGAAATTATAGCGAAGCATCAAGCGGCTATGGGCAGTCCCGAAAAATGGGCTTCTGTTAAATCCATGGTCATGAAAAGTAAGTTTAATGTTCAGGGAATGGACATTGAGAGCAAGTCATCGATTGTTGTAGGTAAATCATTTAGAACGGAAGTCGAAGTAATGGGCAATAAAATTATTACCGTTATCGATGGCGAAGGTGGGTGGATGAATCGTCCTGCCATGATGGGCGGGACTGGAGAGCCGGAAGATTTGCCTCGTGAGCAGGTTAAAGCGGGTATTTCTCAAAAGAATATAGGGTCTTCATTATTGATTGCCAAAAATGAGGGTTCCAAAATAGATTTAGTTAGTAAGGAAAAATTAGACGGAGCTGACGTTTATTTATTAAAAGTTACTAAAAAATCGGGAGAAGAGTCACAAGTATTTGTTTCAGTTTCTACAGGTTTTATTGTGAAGGCAATTAACAAAATGAATGTTCAGGGCCAGCAAGTTGAGGCGGAGGTTTTGTACTCAAACTACAAATCCATTGACGGATTGTTTTTTCCTTTTACGGTTGAAACGCCAAGCCCAATGGGTGGGGGAAATATGGTCATAGAAACTTCGTCGATCGATTTGAATCCAGTATTGGACGCTTCTTTGTTTGCTAAACCAGCTAAAAAATAAAGCTCAATTCTGTTCTGTAAAAATTTAAAAATACTCAAAAAGCTTATTGTTTTTTGAGTATTTTTTTTAGGGTAAAAACTGGTTTAAATGATTTCTGGCTGATCTAATGGCCTTTACGATATCATCATCTGAACCTTCATAGGCTTTGTCTTCCACTTCAATCACGATAGGTCCTCGGTACCTGACATCATTTAAGGCACTGATGAATGAACCCCAATGAATATCTCCCAATCCGGGGATTTTAGGGGAATGATATTCTAATGGATTGGCTAAAATCCCTACTTGGTTCAGTTTGTCGTGATATACTTTAACATCCTTTAAGTGAATGTGATGCAATTTTTCCTTGTAGGCATAAATGGGGTATAGATAATCCATCATTTGCCAAACCATGTGAGATGGATCATAATTCAAACCAAAATTGCTCGAAGGGATGATGCTGAACAATTGGTCCCATATTTTAGGCGTGGTTGCCAAGTTTTTTCCTCCAGGCCATTCGTCATCAGAAAAAAACATGGGACAATTTTCGATGCCAATTTTTATGTTTAGGCTGTCGGCTAGGTCAATAATTTCAGGCCATACCTCTTTAAATTTTGAAATGTTGTAATCGATATTTTTGGTGAAATCTCGGCCGACAAACGTATTCACATTTCCAATGCCTAACACGGATGCGGCTTTAATGATTTTTTTTATGTGATTTCTGTAAAATGAAGCCTGCCTTTCATCGGGGTCCATTGGGTTAGGATAGTAGCCCAAAGCTGAAATTTTAACGGGTTGGTTCGCTAATTTGTCTTTTAATGCCAACAATTCATCATGACTTAGCGCATCCACTGATATATGTGAAACACCTGCATATCTTCGTGTATCAGCATTCTCACTGGGCCAGCACATCACTTCTACACAAGCAAATTGTTCTTTTTGGGCAAATGCTAATAC
>JABMMK010000030.1 GCA_013205605.1 Cytophagales bacterium
GATTTCAAGAGCTGAAGCGTCTGCGCCGGAAAACGTTCTGATGAATTTACTCCCTGGCCTATCGTGTAGGAATCTCCTAAGGCCAACCATGAAATAGAGGTGGAATCGTCTTTAGCCAACATCTCCGAACCCGCGGGTGCCTGACAAGAAAATAAAGCGCCTAAAACAAACAGAATCAATAATCTATGCATGAGCAAAAAATGATTGGAAATACAAATTCCTTTATTTCAAGGAGTTAACCTCCGAAATAAATCTATTGTTAAAATTAAATTAAGATTTAGCCAATAATGAACCCAAAATACCCTCTTTTTTTCACAAACAAGCACCTATTAATTAATAATTACACAACATGTTGGAGACCTTATTAAAATAATTTTGTTAAAATTTTAACATAATAATCAATCACAATGACAAAAATCCTACGTAGTAAAATTCTAAATTTTTTAAGCCCACTATTATTTTTCGGGCTTTTCATGATGTTGTCAAATCAATCATTTGGCCAAGGTACAGACGCCACCATTTATGGTAAAATCAGTGACGAAAAAGGGGAAGCTATTCCCGGAGTCACAGTAAGAATTAAAAATGAATCTACTGGATTTCAGTCGGGGACCATTTCAAATGTGAACGGAGAATATCAATTACAGCAATTACCCTTAGGCAAACCCTATTCGGTTAGCTTTTCTTTTGTTGGTTATCAGACATTGAAATTTTCAGATTATGCTGTAAATCAAGGAGATAAATTACGAATTGACGGTAAATTGGTTCCTAGCAACACGCAATTATCTGAGGTGGTAGTGAGTGCAAATTCATTTGTCAACAAAGAAACAGCGCGTGCCGGTGCAGCGATTGCCGTAACATCCTTACAGATGAAGCAATTGCCCATGGAAGGAAGAAACTTTACAGCATTAACGGCTCTTTCACCACTTCAAGGTAAGAACGGAAGTTTTGGAGGACAGCGTATATCTTCGACCAACGTGACCATGGACGGAGTAAATGCAAGAAACATGTATACGAATGGAGCTGTAGGGAATGGCCCATATACCATCTCACAGGAGGCTATTCGCGAATACCAAGTGTCGACCAATAACTATGACGTCACTCAAGGTAGAATGGGAGGAGGATCCCTAAACGCTGTGACAAAAAATGGTACCAATACCATGGAAGGAAGTGCATTCTTTTTCCAAAGAGCAAGTAGTGCCTTTGCGTTTGGCAACAAACTTTTTCCAATGAATAGTGAGTACAATGCCAATGGAACTCCAAGAACAACCAATATTGATCAAAAACAATTGGGATTTTCATTAGGAGGAGCAATCATTAAAGACAAGCTTCATTATTTTATCGCCTATGATCGCCAGACCGAAACCATTCCACTTCAAATTGCACCTGTATTTGACCCAACGCAAGAAGCAAGATTTGGAATTACGAAGGCAAATTTAGACCAATTAATTTCTATTGCCCGTGAAAAATATGGGATGAAAAGCACGAGTCAGTATGGTGATTTTTCGCGCGAAACGGAGGCAAATGCGCTATTCGCACGTTTAGATTGGCAAATAAATGACAAAAATAAATTGACTTTTAGAAATAATTTAACGACTTGGTTTGCTCCTAATTCACAAAATGATAATTCAAATATCAACTTATTAGAAAGTTATATCGGATTTAAGACCTATGAAAACTCAGCTTTGTTGTCTTTACGTTCCGATTTAGCACCTAATTTAACCAACGAATTGAAGTTCCAATTTCAAACCGTTAATCGTAATTACATCGTCAGTTCGGATTTACCTAAAGAAAGTATCCCAAGAGCGATTATTACCGTTACTTCTGTGATTCCCACATCATCAAATCCAAATGCTACACAGACAAAAACTGTTCAGTTTGGAGGCCAACGTTATGGAACAGAATATGCTAATGATGTAACCATGCATTTAGCCAATACGACTTACCTAAGAAAAGGTAATTTTAATTTTAAATTTGGAACAGATAACATGTTGACTTTTCTAGATTCTAAAATTGTAAATGAAATGAACGGTCGCTTTTTCTTTTCATCGTTAAATGACTTTGCCAACTTAAAACCAAGTAGGTACGCGAGAGAGGTTCCTTTAACTGATCCATCCGTTCAACAATCGCTTTTAGATTTCTCCGCTTTTGCGCAAGTAGATTTTGAGCCGTTTAAAAATGTGAGTGCGATGGCAGGCTTGCGATATGATGCAACCATTTTCTTCAAACAAGGAGATGTTAATTCCACGTCAGAATCAAAATTGGGTATCTCGACCAATAATCAAATGGCCGATTTCAATAACTTCCAACCACGTATGCAGTTAACTTGGGACGTAGAAGGGCGCCAGAAAGATATCATTAAATTCGGAGGAGGGGTATTTTCCGCACAACCTGTATCTTATCTTCAGTTGAATAACATTCAAAACAGTGGTACCATCGTTGGCTCGATTGATGTTTCTGGTGCTTTAGTTCCAAAACCTGATTTTAATGCATATCGAAATGATCCGACAACCACTCCCGGAATTCCAAAGGGAACTCCTTATGTGTCAACGATCAACGCAGTCAATAAAAACTTTGAAGTACCTTCCGTTTATAAGTTAAACTTCTCTTATAACCGTTTCTTCAATGAGCGCTTCCGTGCAGGCGTCAATTTATTATGGTCTAAAACGGTCAATAACTATGCCTATTATGACCGAAACATTGTAGATCAGGCATATTTTACGCTAAGCAATGAAGCCAATCGTGGTGTTTTCGTTCCTGCTAATACGATTCCGGCCAACGGAGCAACGGATTGGACCAAAGGAAGGAAATCGACTGAATTGGGTCGTGTACTTGAACTTCAATCTACGGGTGTTTTGGACCAAGTGGCTGTCGTGTTTGACGCTAGTATGAAAATAGGCAATGATGGATATTTTTCAATCAGCTACACTAAAAATGATACAAAAGATAACAGTTCGTTTAATTGTTGTGTGGCAAACACATCTACTTTCAGACCTGTCGTAGATGATCCTCGCGACCAAACTGTAGCTTATTCGGATGATCAGTTTTCAGATAAATTAGTTATTTCATCAGCTTCCCCTACATTCAAAGGATTCCAATTAGGCGCTATTTTGAATGGAGTTGGCGGCACTCGTTACTCCTTTTTGGTGGGTGGTAACAAAAGTATTAACGGTGACTTTAACCTAACGAATGATTTGGCTTATGTATTTGATCCCAATGGAGCTAATGTGCCTGCAGCAGTGAAGACAGCTATGCAAGGATTATTAGACAATCCAGACGTGACCGAAAGCATAAAAACATATATCAAAGATAATATCGGAAAAGTGGCCGCTCGTAATGGAGGTGTAAACCCTTTTTATTATACGGTAGACTTACGTTTGACGAAGGATATCCATTTCTTAAAAAAGCATAATATGAGCTTATCAGCGGATATTTTTAACTTCGTGAATATGTTGGATAAAAACGAAGGCGTTAGCTATAATCATGGAAATACCAACCTAGTTTCCATGACTGGTTTTGACCAAAAAACGATGAATTACAATTATAATGTAGAAACAGCGGCAGGTCGTAAATTAACTTCTGCGGGTGGAACACCTTGGAGAATTCAATTTGGACTTCGTTATTCATTTTAATTAAATCAACTCTTTAAAATCAATAAAAAACCACCTCAAATGAGGTGGTTTTTTATTGATCCTTAATGGATAAATATCCTATTTCGACTGCTTTCCAGGATACAAAATAGTTTGAATCCGATCGATGCAATCCTCTAAATGATATAGGGTTTCTGTATCCCTAAATTTGATTTTGGCTAGGTTGATGGAGGCTAATAAAGCCTTTAGTTCTCCACGTACAGTCGACCTTACATCCGATTGTGCCACCGAATAATATTCTCTGTTGGCCGGCGAAGGAACCATTTGTTCGGTCAATAAATACTTCATCCGCTCAATATAGGCCTTTTGTAAATTCCTTCTAAACACTTCCAACTTAGCACCTGACGCAAGTTCGCTCCATAAGCCCAAGCGTAAATCTTTACAAAACTCCACCGATTTATAATAATTAGCCTCAGAATGCGAACTATTATCCAATCGGGCTAATGTCTCAAAACTCAACAAATCGTTTAAATGAGTTACCTGTAAAACCCTAATTTTTTCATTATAGCCCATCATTTGATGCGTAACTACTTCCTTGTTGATCAACCAAGCCACATCTGAAAACGCATGTTCCAACAACCATTTCGTGGCACTTTGTTGTCTCGCTTTAGGCACCACGATGTAGGAAGCAACTTGTTGGTTCGGCTTCGAATAGCGTTCATAATAACCGCCAACGCTAGTGACTACATGACCTACATAACGAAACCAAGCTGTCAATAATTCATCATTGACCTCAATCAAATCATCGTAATTATTAGTCTTATTACTGGTCCAATCGGCCAAATTCTTCGCCACAACTTTCAAGTTTTTCATGGCATAATTTCCTGCTCGAACGGGATCATTTCCTATATCCTCCGTCTGTGAACTTGGGTCAAAAGTTGTCCCCTGATTTCCAAATCGAAATCGTAGATCACCTGCTTTGGCTTCAATCCATTGGTTTAAGGTAGGTATTTCATCTTCAGGCTTAATCGAATTTGGCAATATTCGATAACCCCAATTCACCGCATAATCATCATAAGGACCCATTTTTCGAATGTAACGAACGCCCTTGTCTTCCGGCTGAGCGATGTAGTTAAAACGCGCATAATCCATGATCGTCGCCGAAATACCCTGTGTTTTAGTGAACTCCGCATTTCGATAATCTTCCACCTCATAAGAACTGCTAGCACCCATATTATGTGGAAAACCCAAGGCATGGCCTACCTCATGCGAGATAACCATTTCCATCATTTCGCCGATATCCTCATCACTGGTTTCCAGCGTTCTAGCTTTGGGATTAGAGGCCGCGGTCTCCACTAAAAAACGATTTCGGTATGACCTTAAGTGATTATGGTACCAAATAATATCAGATTCAATAATTTCCCCCGTACGTGGATCGCTTACACTTGGCCCCATCGCATTTCTCGTGGTACTCGCCACATACCGAATTACTGAATAACGAATATCCTCCGGTGAAAAATCGGGATCCTCTTCTTTGGTAGGTGGATCCTTGCAAATAATCGCATTTTTAAAACCCGCTTGTTCAAAGGATTTTTGCCAATTTTCCACTCCCTTTTTGATATGCTTTCTCAACTTCTCAGGAGTAGCCGGATCTAAATAATAGACAATTGGTTTAATAGGTTCTACGAGTTCCCCCCTTTTATATGCCTCCATATCTTTAGGCTCCAAACGCCATTTACGGATGAAGGTTTTTTGGTCCGACTTAAGTTCTTCACTAGAATAATCGTACTGTTTTTGGGTAAACCAACCAACCCGCTGGTCAAACAAACGAGGTTTCATTGGTTTTTCAGGCAATAAAATCATCGATTGATTCATCTGAATACTGATGGACTCCGTGTTGGCTGTCGAGGAAGGTTTAGACGCCGAATAAGTAAAATCCTGAACCACTTCAATGTTCAAAGGAAATGACTTCACCGAATGAATAAAACTACGACTCGGATCTAAGCCTTTCACTTTATACGCTTCTCGTAAGGAAGCATTTAAACCACTCATGGCCGGTATGTCGCTGCTATAAAATTTTGTCACATCGATCACCATATTCAAAGAATCCTTGCTATACGTCTCTATATCAAAGGCATACATGGTCGGCTCGTAATTATTCGCCTTCACCGAAATACTGATGGGCAAGGAATCATTAGCCACCGCCGCATATGATTTAACTTTGATCAATATTTTCTCTTGGAATTTTTCCCAAACGATCAACTGCTCATTTGTAGAAGTACCCGCATTAAAATACCCACCACCCAAACCATTGGGGATTTTTGAAATTCTGCTGACGAGCAACATATCCTTTCCGAGATACTTTTTAGGTATTTCAAAATAATACTTATCCCCTACTTTATGGGTTGAAAAAACTCCTTTTTGAGATTTGGCTTCTTTGCTAATCACCTGATCGTAGTCTTTGGATTTCTTTTCTACTTTTTTCTCAGCAGCAACTTCCGCTGGTTTTACTGGATCCTTGACTGGAGTTTTTGATGATTGAGCGACGGATAGGTAGTTGGCGCTTAAAAATGAGATAATCCAAAATAGTCTTTTAACGTTTTTCATGAGTTTTATTGGTGTACAAGTGTCAATTTAAGGATGAATTTTCTGAAATATGTTTTCAATTTCAGCATATTAACTTTCAAAACCCAATTAGGAGTAATTTGTTTTATACAATCAGATTAAATGAAATCATGTCCCCCTATCCGTTATTGGAACATTATTTAACCTTAATTTAATTAACATCTTTTATTAATTCAGATATATTTACGCTTTCTAAATAATCAACTTTTAAAAAACCATCATGAAAAAATCTTTCATTATTTTATCCATGTTATTAATGGGTATCAGTATCAACTTATCAGCTCAATACACATCCATTAAATTAACTGCTGCAAAGGATACCATTCATTTAGGAGATGGAGGTAGTGGCATTACAACAAAAGTTTTAACCTTCAATTATGAAGCAAAAACGGACGCAGCTTTTGCCCAAGCATCCATGGAAGTTCATCACATTAACCCATTTGATCTTCCTGAGATTTATGTGAATGGGAAATTGATTCATGCCCACATATACTTCCCAACGTTAGCAACATCCACTAAATTTTCATTCTTTAAGGTTAAAGGGCTAACGGATTTAGTTGTCAATTCACCAGTTGGAAATGACCATGCTAAGCTAAGTTTTATTTTAACCGCTCAAGACCTAGTCGCTGGAAAAAATGTTATTCGAATTACCATTGGCAATAGAACCATCGAAAACTTAGATGATTTTTGGATCACCAATCCTAAAATTGAAATGAGAAGTAAAACAGCGAGTGACACATTCTCTGACTACTCAAAATAAATCTCACTTGTTTTACATATAAAAATCCACCTATTCGGGTGGATTTTTTTTAAGCCTATCTATCAAAAAATCTATTTGGGCATCGCATGTAAAAGCTCCATGCCGGTAGAATACTTAGATTTAAAACCAGTCCAAGGCTTATCATTAGAGTTTTTCTGAACATCCAAATATTTCATGTAATCCAATTTTTTCAAATGAATCCCCAAGAAGGCCGTCACAAAATGCTGGTTATTATTATTTAAACGGTACTCGTTCCAACTGGGCTCCGAATAATGATTGTACTCACTCGGACTAACTCCTTCAGTAAATGTTTCCGCAGGTGGTGGATTGGGCGCGACATTGTGACGTGCGTTTTGGTAGGTCAATAAATACCTGTTTGCATTAATTGCCCCCTCATAAATTGCTTTGATTCCATCCTCATAGCCAGATACATCATCCAAACTACCGGCCACAAAAAACGTGGGTATTTTCAATCCTTTTAAACCTTCCGCATCCCAAGTGCCTCTTTGCATGCCCCAAGGTGCAAAAGCAACTACTGCTTTAATTCGAGAATCCAAAGAAGAAAGGTATTCCGGTTGGCCCGACAAACGAACTCTTATCGCATGACTACCGCCCGAAAGTACGGCAAAAGTCGAATCCATTTTTTGACTATATCCGGCACCTGCCACATTTAACACCCCATATCCACCAATGGAATACCCCACAATTCCTGTATTTTCTACATCCACAATTCCCGATAAAAAATGTTTGCTCCCTTGGCCAGAAAAGCCAGCTAATGAATTCAATACAAACAAGACATCCTTAGATCGATTCAATAAGGTACTTTGGAAAGCTGCCCGGTCGGTATACGTAGATTCCGTATGGCCAATGGCCACCACGACATAACCTTTGGAGGCTAAATTTTCGGTCAAATAACTAAGCAATAAACGGGAACCAGGATATCCATGAGAGACAATGACCAGAGGATATTTACCTTCAGACCGATCAGGTTGGGCTTCCCTCAATGCACGCCCCAAATAAGTATAGGGAATCAAAGGTCGCTTGGGATCATTAAAAAGGCCTAAGGTGGATTTATACGTTTCCAATGCTTTTTGGCCTGCGGGAATAAGCGCTGGGTACCAAACTTCCAACGTAAGCGATCGGTCGTATAATGGATCCAAACCGGCTTTTGATTTTAATACATCCACTTGATTTTTATTTACTACTTCGATGGTACGAACACCTACCGCATATTTTCCTCGGGGAGCTAATTCAGGGGCATTGGGTAAAGCATCGCCGACAATAAAATTGGGCGAGGGCAATTGGGCCCACAATGAATTTAGACTGCAAAAGCTGAATAATAGCAAAAAAGCAATGGATTTTATCTTAGATGAATTATTCATTTAATTGAGTTTTTTTGAGTTTAATTAATCAAGCATAAACTGTTTTGGATGCGCTTCGTCATAATTAGTTAGGTCTTGGTAAAACTTAGCAACACGCAGAATCGTTCCTTCGTCGTAAAGCTTGCCTACAAATGAAATTCCCGTAGGAAGTTTTGTTTTTGAATCAAAGCCGTTGGGTACACAAACCACCGGATGGCCGGTTAAATTCGTGATGGCCGATTGATTTCCACCACCCCGGGAAGGGCAAATGATGGCGTCAAATTGAGATACCACGGCATTCACTTTTTGCATTAACAGATACCGATGTCTTTGGGCATTAATATATTCTACCGCAGGTACAAATCGGGAAGTTCGAAACTGGTTAGGCCAGTCCGATTTTGTTTGTCGGGTCAATAAATCATCCACATTATTTCGAGTCAATTCATCAAACTGAGCTCCACATTCAGCGCCTATCACCACATCCATAATATTAAAAGGATAGGCCGTTGAATCTGGGAAATCGACGGGAATAAGTTGGACCCCCTGCTTTTTTAGCAAAGAAATAACCTTCCATTCATTCCTTGTTGTATCCTTAATTTTATCAAAATAGTTTTTGGCATATCCGATTTTCATGCCTTTCACAGAACGGTTGGCATCATAATTAAATGGCCGATTGACCGCAGCTAAATCTTGGCCATCGGTCCCATGAATAAAACTAAAAACAATGGCTGCATCGTTTGCCGAGCGGCAAATAGGCCCAATTTTATCTAAACTGTAACTTAGGGCCATGGCACCTGATCGACTTACACTCCCGAAAGTTGGCCTCAAACCTGTCGCCCCACAAGTCGTAGAAGGCGAAACAATACTTCCCCAAGTTTCAGTGCCTATCGCAAAAGGCACTAAACCAGCCACGGTAGCAGATGCGGAACCAGCCGATGAACCCGAAGAACCATAGGTTAAATTCCATGGATTTTTTGTTCTTCCCCCGTACCAATAATCACCCATCGCCAAAGCTCCCAATGAAAATTTAGCAACTAAAACCGCACCCGCATCACGAAGTCTTTGGTATACATAAGCATCCTCCTCAATTATCTGATCCTTATAAGGCGCCGCGCCCCAAGTAGTTTTTGTTCCTTTAATCGCAAACAAATCTTTTAAGCCATACGGAATTCCATGAAGCAAACCGCGGTATTTACCTGCCGCGATTTCACGATCGGCCTGCCTGGCTTGCTTGAACGCGATCTCTTCTTGCAAACTAACCACACATTGCAAAGCATCCCCGTGTTTTTTAATGCGTTCAATAAAAAAGCGCGTTAAATCGAGCGATGTTATTTGTTTCGACTTGATCAAATAAGCTAATTGGTCAATCGAATAAAAAGCCAAATCAGATTTATTCGCGGGTATTTTAGCGATTGATTTAGGCCAAATAATAGGCCTTTGTTTTGAGTCAAATTTCATTCCTGGCAGCGCAGGATTTTGCCAAAGACTCAATGGTACATTATTATTTAAGCTTAGTTTATGCATGGCCTTGTAATTGGCCAAATTATCAAGGACATCAGAATAGAGCGTGTCTAACTCTTGGCTCGTAAACTCAAGGTCAAAAACACGAGCGGTCCCTTGAAGATCTAATTTTGTTTGAGCTAAGGCAGGAAGGCAACAAAGCATCAAAAACAGGAGTTTTTTCATGTTTTAGACAAATTTGATTTTGATTGAAAAATTATGGTTGGGATAAAAAACTAGAAATTTGTTGGTTCATATCTGGGATTTTATTTTTTTTAACGTCCCAAACAATTTTATAATTCACTCCAATATAATCATGAATCAACCTATCGCGCATTCCTGCGATGTTTTTCCATTGAATAGAGTTCCATTTCACTTTTATATCTGCTGGTATTTTTTTGGTAGCTTCTCCTATAATCTCTAGACTTCTAACCACAGCCCGTTTCAATGTTTCGTCTTTTATGAAATCGTCAAACAACAAATTCTCGCTAACTTTTATCGGGTATAAACATTCGTCTTGAATATGCTTAAGGTATTCTTTTGAGTCCTTAGACATATTGCACCTCATCTAAAATTTTAGGTCCAATATATGGGCTTAAGCCATTTTTGGTAACAACCTCAATTTTTTCATTTTTGAAAATGTGCTCAAATAAATCATAAACTGCCATAAAGTTGTCAAAGTTTTCCTTTTCAGGCTCAAAATCAATCAATAAATCAATGTCGCTTTCGCTAGATTGCTCATTATTGATATGCGAACCAAATAAGCCAACATCACGAATACCGAATTTCCTAAGCTTTCGCTTATTCGTTCTTAACGCATTTAATATGTTGTCCTTTGTTAACATCCAGTTTTTTTTCAAATATACATAATTGGTATTCTGAAATCAGGAAAATGAAAAATTTGCATGAATCAGAGCCAGCAATTAATTAGTTTTAGCGACTTACATCGTGCAACTCATGTCAGCTCCACAGCATTGAGGTGATTTGATTTTACCTTCGCATGAGCGGCAAATAGAAATTTGAACTTGATTTCCATCGGGTAAAGTCAACATATCATTTTCTAAAGGTTGATCACATTTTGCACAAGAAGCATTTACTGCCATTCCACAAGATTTACATTCGTACGTAGCCATAGTATATTTTTTTAAAAATGATTGACAATGATTAGCCCAAATGGGTCGGGCAAAACTTATTCTTTAAAATTAGCAAATAATTTATTTAAAAAATACTCCTCATTTTAAATATTGTATAAACTTTTAAAATGCTTGATTATTTCTGATTTTTAATACTTTTGATTCATTAAACGTGAACCCCCATGATGTTTAAAGCAAGCATCTTGCTCTTATTTATAGGCCAATTTGCCTTAGCCCAAACAAAATTGGTTTTATTGGGAACAGGAACACCCTTTGCAAATCCTGATCGGTCTGGGCCAGCCTTAGCCATCGTCGTTAATGGACAAAGCTATGTGGTAGACGCCGGCCCCGGAGTAGTCAGAAGGGCGAGTTCAGCTTTTGCCAAAGGAGTGAATGGTTTGGACGCGCGTCAATTAAAACGTCTTTTTATCACACATTTACATTCAGATCATACGGCTGGCCTGACGGATTTCATCTTGACTCCAGCGGTTTTAGATCGAAATGCGCCCTTGGAAATCTATGGACCCAAAGGCATAAAAAACATGGTAAACCATTCAATGAAAGCTTTTAAAGAGGATATGGATATCAGAATTCATGGCTTGGAATTTGGCGATGCCAACGGATACAAGGTTAACACACATGAAATAAAACCTGGGGTCATTTTTCACGATTCCTTAATCAAAATCATCGCTTTCAAGGTCAATCATGGGGCTTGGAAAAATGCGTATGGATATAGATTTGAAACGGTGGATAAGGTCATTGTGGTTTCAGGGGATTGCACTTACAGTGAATCGTTGATTGAAAATGCCAAAGATTGTGACATTTTGGTTCATGAAGTATTCTCCATGACAGGCCTAGAAAAAAGAGAGCAGCGATGGAAAAATTACCACAGTACTTTCCATACTTCCCCGGGCCAATTGGCAAAAATAGCCAATAAGGTCAAACCAAAATTATTGGTTCTGACGCATCAACTATTTTTCGGAACCAGCCCCGAAAACTTGTTGAAAGAGGTACAAGAAAATTACAAAGGTGCGGTGGTCAATGGAAATGATTTAGATGTTTTTTAAACATTCCATTCATGTCTCAAACAAATAGCCTAGTACTGAATACCGAAAA
>JABMMK010000350.1 GCA_013205605.1 Cytophagales bacterium
CAAGTGTATGGGTATCTGTCAAGCAGAATACTTATTATTTGTAAAATAAAATAGTAATATGTAAAGTGAAATAGTATTAATCCTTTAAGCATCCAATGGGCACGACCCATATTCCATCCTTGCGCTGGTATGCATATTGCCCACCCGTGAGAATCATCAAAAATGAGGCTTCCCCCATTTTCTCCTCATTAATTTTTGCCTTAAGTGCTAATAAATGGGTAGCGGCTTCTTCAATTTGTTTGTTGCCTAACTTCACTTCAATGGCCGCCCACCTTCCATCACGGAGGCGTACAATTAAATCCGCTTCCAATCCGCTTTTATCACGGTAATGAAACACATCCCCATCATTTGCTTGTGCATAAATTCGAACATCTCTCGTGCACAGTGATTCGAATAAAAATCCAAAGTAGTTAAAGTCCATTAAAATCCCCTCCGGATTTGTTCTCATAACAGCTGTAGCAATAGATGGATCCACAAAATGCCTTTTCTTAGTTGTTCTTATCGCTGACTTAGAGCGAAGTGATGGTGACCATGCGGCTAAGTCTTCCACCACAAAAATTCTACGCAAGGCATTGATATATGAGTTGATCGTTTTATCTGAAATACTTATGTCGGTAGCTTCTATATCTTCTTTTATGGTTTGATAAGTAGCTGTTGTTGCAATATTACGCGCTAAGGACCGTAATAATAATCGGACTCTTTCTGGATTTTTTTCTATTCCATCCACCCGAGACACATCCTGGTTAATAATGGCCTCTACATAATCCATTGCCATTCTAACTCCTGATAAACCATTTCTATTGATACTAGCCGGCCATCCGCC
This sequence comes from Cytophagales bacterium, assembly GCA_013205605.1. Lineage (GTDB taxonomy): Bacteria > Bacteroidota > Bacteroidia > Cytophagales > Spirosomataceae > Aquirufa. Next base: position 824 of record JABMMK010000350.1, read on the forward strand.
ACGGCATAATACATGAGCGATTTGCTCAATGCTTAATGCGGATTCAGCTCCCACATCTCCTTGTGTTCCATTGAATAATGCCTTTAGCGAAATTTGGCCAGTGGATTCTAGAGATTCGAATAGACTCATAGGTCGCATGAGGAGGCGAGATATTCGGCCAGTTCCTGTATGAGCCGTTACATTTTCTGGGGGTACAGCTGATCCTGTCAAAATAAACTGACCTCTTTCTATTCTTTGATCCACTTCAAATCGAACGGCATCCCACAAAACAGGTGCGACTTGCCATTCATCGATTAGCCTAGGCGTATGACCTTTCAAAAGAAGGGATGGTTTAGTATCTGCCATTGCTTGGTACGAAATGGCATTATCCGCGTCTTGCATATACACCACACTTCCCGCAACATTACTGGCAGTACTCGTTTTTCCGCACCACTTAGCACCCTCGATTAATACGGCACCTGACGATTGCAAGGCTAATATTAACTCAGAATCACACAGTCTGCTCAAATACAGATTTTTGCTCATTTTGCTCCGGTTTCATTAGGCAATAATAAGCATAAATACCGACATTGTCACTATTTTACTTCTGATATTGTCACTATTTTACTTCTTATATTGTCACTATTTTACTCCCGACATTGTCACTATTTTACTTCTGGTTTTGGCGCAATTTTACTATTTGGGTTTTATTAGGGTCGGCATAAAGCCTTTGGAATATCAATTCTACCTTTCCAAATTTTAAATTTTGCATTAATCCCTCGGAATTTCCGAATTGTACATCTTTGTTTGACAAAAAATGTAAAATTTTATAAGTTAATTCGGAAATATTCCGAATTAATCTCTTAAATTTGACACATGGATGTCAAAATGAATTTATCTTTTTATAGTGATCTGCCGATTAGCACCCAAGTACTTCTTGGATTGCTTAAAGGGTATCGTAGGCCCTATGATAAAATCATGGAATTGGTCCATCAAGGATTCATATTTCAAGTAAGAAAGGGACTTTATATGACCACCTCTTTGGTAAGTTCAGTCGCTCCAGAACCTTTTTTAATGGCCAATCATCTGTACGGACCTAGTTATATCTCACTAGACTCAGCTATGTTTTATTGGGGTCTTATTCCCGAGCGTGTGTACGAAATTACTAGTATCTCGACCAAACCAACTAAGAATTACCGGGTTCAAGAGGTAACATACAGTTTTACTCATTTGCCAGCAGCCTATTATCCAGTGGGTATTCAATCTGTAGTACTTACCGAAAAACAGACCGTTTTGATGGCTAGTCCAGAAAAATCTCTTTGTGATAAAGTGATAACGACTGCCGGGGTAAACCTTAGGAGCAAGAAGCAAGCCATGACTTTTTTAGTCGAGGATCTACGAATGGATAAAGACCGACTGCGTGAGTTAGATTTAAGGGAAATGTTTACCTGGCTATCGGTATGTCCCAAAAGTAATAGTATTAAAATTATAATTGAAGCAATATCAGATCTATGATCAAGCAATGGATTGAATCTTACGAGCCAAAGAATATTCAAGAAACGGAACAAGCATTGAGAGAAATAATGCAGGAAATCGCTTTAGCTGGATTATACAGGGCTAGTTTTTTTAAACATGCCGCATTTTACGGAGGAACTGCGCTTAGAATTTTCCATGGTTTGAACCGGTTTTCTGAAGATTTAGATTTTTCCTTATTAGAAAAAAATCCTGACTTCGAGTTAGATTCTTATTTCAATACTGTTATTGAGGAGTTTAAGGCTTTGGGAATTGATGTCACCTTGAAGCAGAAATTGAAATCATTTACATCTAATGTTGATTCCGCATTTTTAAAATCAGATACAGTTTGGAGTGAATTGGTTTTTGAAAATATGATCCCACAAATTAAATTGTCAATCAAGCCAAGTATAAAAATTAAAGTGGAAGTTGATACAGATCCACCATTGAATTTTGAAACAGAAAATCAATTGCTGTACAAGCCATTTTCATGTTATGTGAACTGTTTAACATTGCCTAATTTGTTTGCCGGCAAAATGCATGCATTACTTTTCCGACAATGGAAAAATAGAGTGAAAGGCAGAGATTGGTATGATATGGAGTGGTATATAAAAAAAGGGGTAGAACTTAACTTACATCATCTTTGTCAAAGAGCCGTAGAAAGTGGAGATTGGAAGGAAAATAGGATGTCCAAAGATCAATTAATGGAATTGTTACATGCAAAGATAGATTCTATCCATACCGAAAATGTGAAGGCAGATGTGATTCGATTTATTCAAAATCCGAGTCATTTAGAAATCTGGTCTCAGGATTATTTTAAAAAATTAATTAGTAGTCTCAAAGTTGCCAAATGATGATTTACACTTATTTGCAATCATGGTTTGAAAACAACCTTAAGAAATTGATATAATCGCTCCAGTTTTTCTGACGATTTACCACACTATTCAAAATGTAATGATGAAACAATGGATGTAAAAATAAATGATTATTTCAATGACGATGGATGTACCAAACCCTTATAAACTAGAACCTTAAAACCTCAAAGCTTCAATCTAATACACTGATTCCTTTAATTTGAAAAAGCAAGATACACGTATCCTTCGTTTATTAAATTGCAGATTATACATCAAGGGGAAACTATATTTGACTTTGTCATTTAGTCGACGGATATACGATTTTCGTAATTAATCGAACAATTTTCAATGCCTAATTGGGATTAAAAAAAAATATCCGTATTTTTGCAGTCCCAACGCAAACGCCAGGGTGAATGGTGGATTAGCTCAGTTGGTAGAGCATCGGAC
>JABMMK010000351.1 GCA_013205605.1 Cytophagales bacterium
ATTCTTATGGAAAACTTCGGATTTATTGGATAAGCCCAAGCGGCTAGAAATTTTAGGATTAGCAAATCCAAGTGCTCAGGTGTTTGTCGCCATGGATATCATCCGTAAATGGCAACAAGAATATGGTTTAGAAGAACAAGTGGCCCTAGTTTTAGCTGATGAGTCGTTATTAGACCAAGTGATGTTATATGTGGGAGAGTTTAAGGAACGACTAAACATCACCATGGGATATTCATTGAAAAAGACACAAGTATTTTCATTGATTAATTTTTGGTGGGACTTGCAAAAGCAGTCGATTCAAGGGAAATTTTCTGTTTCCTTATTCAAATCAGTTTGCTCACATGGATTAATCGATTTGTACATCCAGCAAAAAAGCAAGATTCAAAAGCGAGATTTTAAAAGGGAATTAAACGAATTATATACGAAGACCGATTTGTATGTTCGTTCAGATAAGATTTTAGCATTAGCCGCAGACCTACCTATTTTAAAAGAGTTGTTTGCCTCTAGTTTTAATGCCTTTGTGGCTATCTTGAAATGCCAAGAAACATTATTGGAACTGATCTTAAAGAGTATTCCAGACCAACAATGGGATCAAGAGGCGGAGGCGGTAAAACAAGCCTTAGCGGTTATTGAGTCTTTAATACTTTCATTTGAAGCGGATGATTTTGTATCGATCGCTAGTGGTAAAATAGTATTGACCCAATTACTTTCCCAGCAAAAATTGACTTTTGTAGGAGCTGAAAATCGTAGTCTGCATGTGATGGGCTTGCTAGAGACGAGGACTTTGGATTTTGACCGAGTGATTGTCTTGTCCATGAATGAGGGAAGTTTACCCGGAACAAGAAAGCGTGAAAGTTTAATTCCATTGGATATAGCCAATATGGCTCATTTTTCGTTGCCTACGTTTACACAGGCAGATGCGGTAGCATCATATCACTTTTATCGATTGTTGCAAAGGCCTCGAGAGGTGGTTTTATGTTATGTTCAGTCATCCGATAAATCGGGGGTAAAGGAGATGAGTCGATTTATTAAGCAAATAAAGCACGATTGGAAACGAAAAAATCCATTGATCGAAATTCATGAACCATGGATTGATTTTTCTGCCAATGAGGCTGATTTTGAGCGAAATGACGGATCTGTAGAAAAATCCCCTGTCATCTTAGATAAAATTAAAAGTAAATTGGCCAATTCGGGGCTTTCCACCTCCTCCATCACCATGTTTTCTACTTGCAGCTTAAAATATTTTTATGCTCAAATTTTAGGTATGCGCAAGGAAAAGCAATTAGAGGATGAGTTAGGTGCAGACGTATTTGGAACTTGGGTGCATAAAGTTTTGGAATTAGTCGACAAGGAGGTTGTAGAAAATTATGAGGGCGTCTATGATCGGGTCAATTTGGCGGATGTTATTTTAGATTTAGATGAGTATTTAGAAAAGGCAATGGCTTCAATGCAAGAAAAAGAAGGGGTCTTTGAAGTGGAGAAGGGATTTAATTTTGTGCTTAAAGAGGTGGCTAAAACGCTATTGGAGTCCTATTATTCAAAATCTAATTTTTCGAAAAACACGAAAATAATTGATTTGGAAGCCGTATTAACTACCAACCTGAAGGTTCGTTGGAAACAAGAAATACTAGACGTTAAATTAACGGGTCGAATCGATCGATTGGATGTTTTGGATGACCGGGAAATTCGAATTATTGATTATAAAACAGGGAAAGTGGAGAAGTTGGAGTTGAAATCCGGAGAATTGGGTTTACGAAATTCAATTTTGACGGGTGAATTAAAACCTAAAATACTTCAGCTTTGGTTATATAAATATTTGTTGGCCTCCGAACTATTACATGTTTCTCCTAAAAATGAAAAAACTTTTGCAGGATTAAGTCTTCAAACACATTCGATAAAACCTGGGATTATCTCGTTTAGAAATTTAAAGGAAGGAGTTTTAAGTGATGAAGAGCATGATTTATGGTTTGAATCAGGGCCTATTTGGGACACCTTCCTGTTAGATTCTCAGTCGGTAATTGAAGGTTGGGTTCACAAGATTTTAGATGTAAATACTAAATTTGAAAAGACAAAAGAAGTTTCAGATTGTCAGTATTGCGATTTTAAGGTGATTTGCCAACGGGAATTATAAGATTGTTCCTATATAAAACGCATAAAAAGAATTAATTTTGCCTCACAATAAATTTTATCAAAATGACATTTCAAGAAATCAACGACAAAATTGTTTTATTAGCTGCTCAAAAAGGAGGCCAAGGGGTTTCTTTTAAATTTGCATTTCCTTCGGGTATCATCGTTGTTACCGGTGATGGTCAAGTGACAAATGAAAATTTGGATACTGATTGCACCATAGCCACCTCCGAAGAGACTTTTACTGCTATTTTAAATGGTGAATTAAATTCCATGATGGCAGTTATGACTGGAAAAGTAAAGATATCTGGTGACAAGACGGTCGCTATGAAATTGACGAATTTGTTATAA
>JABMMK010000352.1 GCA_013205605.1 Cytophagales bacterium
CCTACATCCAGAATTTCCGTACCAGGCCTGAAGGGAATAATTTTTGCGATGGCCAATGAATGCAACACATGGTGAATCATTAAGTTCTCGATGTCTTTTCTAGAAACGACATTTATTTTCTCATTCCATTCTTGGTACAAAGGAAAAAGCAGCTCAAATTGCTCTAGCTGCTTTTCTGTAATTTCTGGAAAGTATTGTTTAATCAGCCCTGCCTTCATATTTCATGTAAAACACAAAGATACAAAAATGACTTTAGTTTATTAGCCTATGATCCAGCGGAAAAAAACAAAGAGAAGGGCTGATAAAATAATGGTCACGGGAAGCGTTAATACCCAAGCCATCACAATATTTTTTACAGTTCCTCCTTGTAGATTTTTTATGCCTCTTGACGCCACCATGGTACCGGCGATACCCGAACTTAAGACGTGCGTGGTACTTACTGGCCATTTATATGCCGTGGCTAATCCAATGGTGATCGATGCAATTAATTCTGCTGATGCTCCTTGCGCATAGGTTAAATGGTCTTTGCCAATTTTTTCTCCGATGGTGATGACAATTCTTTTCCAACCAATCATTGTCCCTAAGCCTAATGAAAGTGCGATCATCCACATCACCCAAGCAGGAGCAAAATCTGTCACTCCAGCCATGCCAGTGGCAGAGGAAGCGCCAAAGGCAAAGAAGGGTGCTTTCTCCCCTTGAGTGGCTTTTTTGAAAGCTGATTTATCTTCATCCGAAAGAGAAACAGACTCGCTCTCGATTAATTTTTTAGCATTCTTATTAATTGTTAAGGCTGCTTTTCGAATATTGAATTTTTGAGCGGTGCTTAGATTTTTAATGTCGGGTTTATTCGCTAAAATGGTCTTTAAATCTGCCGATGAGGCTAATAATTGGTGGTAGCTGGCTAATTCTTTTTCTGAAAGCGGTAGGGTATCAATTTTGACTGAAACAGTTTGAATGGTATTCAAACTATTCTGAACCATATTTAAATCTAGGGATGTATTAATAGCAAAATATCCAGGTAAAAATGCAATTAAAATAACCATGACCAAACCTATCCCTTTTTGCCCATCATTTCTCCCATGGAAAAATGAAACGAGTGTACAGGTGAAAATTAAGATGGATCTGATCCATAGCGGCGGTGGCGAGTTTTTCTTAGGCTCTTTAAATATATCCTTATTTGAAATGGTTTTCTTCAATATATACATCAAAATGATCGCTAAAGAAAAACCAAATAATGGAGAAAGAAAGAGCGCTTGTCCTATCTCAATGACCTTATCCCAGTTGACAGATGATATGTCTTTATTCGAATTCTCTGGCAATAAAGCGTGACCTAGGCCTATGCCAATAATAGAACCAATTAACGTATGTGAGCTAGAGGCCGGTATACCAAAATACCAAGTGCCTAAATTCCATAATATAGCAGATAGTAATAAAGCGAGTGCCATGGCCATGGAATGATACACATTGGAATCAATGAGGAGCTCTGTTGGCAGTAGACCAATGATACTCATCGTAACACCTACGCCACCGGTAAGTAAACCAAGGAAATTCATGAATCCTGACCAAACCACCGCCTGTGTAGGCTTTAATGAATGGGTATAAATGACCGTTGCCACCGCGTTTGCTGTATCGTGAAATCCGTTGACAAATTCAAAAGCACAAGCGGCAAACAAGCAAAAGAATAGCAGAAAAAATAAGGTAGGGTCAAGTCCAAACATGGGTTAATTTAATTAAGGTATTGGTTAATCCTTTTAAAGGTCGTTAATATGTATGTAAGTGTTTTTATAAAGGTATTAAGGAATTGTTAAATATTTTATTTTCGCTTTCTTCTTGCTTTTTTTGCCTCTGCTAATAGCTTTTTGGCTTCAATATGTTGGGACGATTTCCGATCCGCTTTATCTAATACTTCTTTGCAATAATCAACGGCCTGGTCGTAATTTGATTCTTGGAATGCGATTCTAGCCAAACCTAAAACGGATGCCCAATAATACCCGGAATCCATGGAATCTGTTTGCTTGGAGAATGAAAGACAGTCATTAAAATATTTTTTTGCGTCGACTGGATTTTTAAATACGTATAAGTAGTAATAACCTAAAATATAACTGGCATATCTACCTGAGGTAGCCTCATAGCCAATTTGATGTTGGCCTATTTTCAATAAAATATCTTTCGACAATTCCATTGCCTGATCTAATTTCCCAGTCATAAAGGCAGATCTCGCTAAATATCGATGGAAAAATGGATTATCGGGGAAGTTGGCATGCGTATATTTAGCCAAGTCATAGGCTTTATCCGACATATTTTCCATCCCATAAATTTGAAGTAGAAAATAGCGGGCTTCTGTGCGCGTATAAAATGCTTGGTAACTGACCTTTTCAAGTTGTTGGATGCCCATCAACTTATTTGCCTTTGGGAATAGCCACAATACGGGCCTTAGAAGCGGAAAATTTTGTTTGATAAAATGATAGTAATAATTGTAAAGTCCATCGCCAAACATCAATTCTGGACTGAAATCTGCAAATTCCCGCGAATATTCTAAATACTTTAAGGCATTTTTTGCCGATAATGTCGCCCGTGTCCAGTTTTTTCTTTCGGCATGAAGCCTGCCCTTAAAACCATAAGCAGCTGCCATAAAGAATGCTGCCTCAGGGTTTTGCGTTTCATCCCAAATTTTCTCCGCTTTTGTGATGCTCTTGTCCATATATTCAACAAGGCGATCATCAAAAACTTCATTTCCGGTGTTGGGAACAATCTTCCACCATTGCATTAAGCCTAGTAGAAAGTCAGGAAGTGGATGGTTGGGGTATTTGACTTTTAAATAATTAAATTCCCTTTCAGCTTCAGGAAATTTAAAATTATACATTTGATTGATTGCTTGAGTAGCTTCAATTTGCACTTCAGAGGTTAAAAGCAACATTCCTTTAGAACGTTCTTTTTCCGCTTCTTCCGTCTTTTTCCACCATTGGCCTTGAGATGAGAAGGCCAATGGGAGAAAAAAACTAATTAAAACAATATGTCTAAGATGATATTTCAATTTCATCTCCATTTTGGTTTAAGAATTTGAATTCCGTTATTCCAAATGAGGAGTCTTCTGTAATCGAAATCCAGGTTTTATATTTCATAAACCAAGACATACGAACAGAAGGAAAACCTTTGGTAAAATATGCGTGTAAAAATGGGTGCACCAACAAAGTAAGCTTCTTCTCATTTTGTTTGTATACTAAATGTTCCACATGCTGTGCAATGGTATCTGATACAGCAATACTGGCTGTAATGGTGCCTGAACCGCCGCAACTAGGACAAGTTTCATGTGTGGCCACATTCATTTCTGGGCGAACCCGCTGACGCGTAATTTGCATCAATCCAAATTTAGTCAATGGCAGAATCGTGAATTTCGATCGGTCTGTTTTCATTTCATCACGCATGATGTCTTGAATCATTTTCCGGTTATCAGCCTTCTTCATGTCGATAAAATCGATCACGATAATACCTCCCATGTCCCTTAAACGCAATTGACGCGCAATTTCCTTCGCCGCCTCTCGATTAACACTCAAAGCCGTAGCTTCTTGGTCATCCTCTGCATTTGACTTATTTCCTGAGTTTACATCGATGACGTGCAATGCCTCAGTATGTTCGACAATTAAATATCCCCCACCTGGCAAAGAAACAGATCTACCAAAAAGCATTTTCAATTGCTTCTCGATACCTACTTGCTCAAATAATTTAATTTTGCCCGTATGAAGCTTCACGATTTTTTCCTTTTCGGGAGCTACCGTATGCACATATTCTTTGGCCTCATTATACAAATCAGGATTATCTACGATGACATTATCAAAGTCATTATTTAATAAATCACGCAACATGGAAGTAGCCCGACTCATTTCGCCGATAATCCTGTCGGTCGATTTTGCTTCTGCTAATTTCTTAATTCCCTCTTCCCATTTAGAGATCGAGTCTTTCAAGTCGCGCTCCATTTCTTCAATCGCCTTTCCCTCAGCTACGGTTCGTACAATGACGCCAAAATTCTTCGGTTTAACGGAAGACATCAATTTTTGAAGTCGGTTTCGCTCAGAACGGGATGTGATTTTTTTCGATATATTAACCCCATTTGCAAAGGGAACTAAAACCAAAAATCTTCCAGCAATGGATATATCACAGGAAAGCCTAGGCCCTTTAGTCGAGATGGGCTCCTTAATTACTTGAACTAAAATCTGTTGGCCCTTCGTTAAGGCCTTTTCGATTTTACCTAGTTTATCGATTTCCTCGTCTAGCTTATAATTTTCGATTCGGACATTTTTGCCTTTTTTAGTTAAGACATCCCGAGTGAATTTTTGAACGGTATTTAAGTTTGGGCCTAAGTCATGATAGTGCAAAAATGCATCTTTTTCATAGCCTATGTCTATAAATGCGGCATTTAGCCCTGAAACTAATTTTTTAACTGTACCTAAATAGATATCTCCTACGGAGAATTTGGGCTCAGACTGTTCAATGTGGTATTCTACGATTCTTTTGTCATGCAAAAGAGCAATTCTATCGCCCGCGGGGGTAGAATTTATGATTAATTCATTACTCACAAGTTTATTTGAGAAGAATGTGTGGCAGAGCTATAAGCCCTTTAAAATATACAACAAATTTAACGCCAAAATCAGGCTCTTTATCGGATGATAAAAGGCCTGTTTTTGCGCTAACTAATTACATTTCCAGTGGAAATTGTAATCAATACACTACTTCTTCTTGTGACGATTTTTACGTAGACGTTTCTTTCTCTTGTGAGTTGAAATCTTATGACGTTTTCTTTTTTTTCCGCAAGGCATACCTTTTAGCGTTTAATGTTTAAATAATTTGTAAAGCTGATTTTCAACTTTATTTTTTTGTTCAGACAAATATTGTCTATACTATTTTTGCAGCATTTCTGCCAGCAATTCTTTAGCGGCTTTTGTTTCTTCAGGGTTCTTGCTTTTTGCAACAACTTCTTTGAGAACTTTTTTAGCCTCTTCTTTTTTATCTAACTGTGCCAAACAAAAACCGAGATTTAATGCGGCTTTGTAATTGGTTGGATCCAGCTTCAATATCTGTGCAAATCTTTCTTGGCCTTTGCCAAATTGATTTGACTTGATCGACAGTATTCCTAAATTAAACAAAGCCGGAATGTACGTTGGCTCCTGTTCAATCACCTCCCTAAGCAACGTAATGCCTTTCATAGGAGTGGGTGTGTCTACATAGGTCATGGCAAGATTTGTTTTAACCAATAGGTTATTTGGATCTTGCGTCAATGCTTTTTCAAAATAAAATCTTGCCTTTTCTCCCATCAAGCTAGCTTTTTTGGGGTTAATGGCGTAGGCTTGGGCTTCAAAATAAGTTTGGCCGGCTCTTAACACATAATTGATTCCCGGATGTGAATCCGAAAACTGGCCTGCATAAATAGCCGCACTATCATATTTTGAAAACTCCATAAAAGCACGCATCAATTTTTCTAATGCAAGCGATTGGCTTGCCTCAGTGGATGCAGTCTTTAGGGAAGATTTTAAAGTAGCAATCTGTTTTTGTTGGCCTGGGGTCAACGGTTCAGCATGCGTTTCTTCCGTTTTGGACGAATCTATTTCCGTATTTTTACCATTCGCGTCTCGATTGGCACCCCCATTCGCGGTGGATTCCGTTTTCGCACTTACATTTCCCTTTGGTAATTGAGAAATTAGCGCTATTAACCCTAGTCCAATAAATAAAATAATGGCAAGCTTTTTATTCATTTTAAAAGACCTTAAAAAAGAATAATCTTTTTATTTAGCAGGGTCAGTGCTCGTTTTTATTTGTTCTACAAAGACCTTAGCTGGTTTAAAGCTAGGTACATAGTGCTCCTCAATCGTGATCGAAGTATTTTTTGAAATATTTCGAGCAATTTTCTTAGCCCTTTTTTTATTGATAAAACTTCCAAACCCACGAACATAAATGTTTTCTTGGTTGGCCAAATTATCTTTTACTACTTGGAAGAAATTTTCTAACGTTTCAGAAACATCTTTTTTGTCAATCCCTGTTTTGCTGGAAATCTCAGCAATTACATCTGCCTTAGTCACGGTAATTAATGCGTTAAATTCAAAATAATTAAATCCTTCTGTTGTAAAAGGGACACAAAAGTAATGCTTTTCTTTAAGAGAGGCAAGTGTTTAGTCGGAATAAAATGATTTTTTTCAATCTTACTACATTATATCAAAAGGTGGAAATCTTGTATCTTTGATTTTTACATGTCAAAGCTTTTGCAACACCCTTTTTCAGAAACGATCATTGCCTGGTATTCCCAACATGCCCGGGAGTTACCGTGGAGAAAAACAAAAGATCCATATGTGATCTGGTTGTCGGAGATTATCCTGCAACAAACCCGCGTGGCACAAGGATTGCCCTATTTTCATCGACTTTTAGAGGCATTTCCAACTGTATTAGATTTGGCTAACGCCGATGAAGCTAAATTATTTAGGATATGGCAAGGCTTAGGGTATTACAGTCGGGCTAGAAACTTGCACAAAACAGCAAAATGTATTGCCGAGGCCGGAGGTAAATTCCCTTCTACTTATGCGGATTTGATAAAATTACCGGGAATAGGGCCTTACACGGCTGCAGCCATCGCATCTTTTGCCTTTGATGAAGCTAAGCCGGTGGTCGACGGCAATGTCTTTCGAATCCTAGCTCGGCATTTTGGCGTGGATGTTGACATTTTACATGCATCCGCAAGAAAAATCTTTACTGATCTCGCTGGGGAGTTGATCCCACAGGATCAACCAGCCATTTTCAACCAAGCCATTATGGAGTTTGGTAGTTTGCAATGCTCCCCTTCACCGACTTGTCCAGCTTGCCCATTACAATTTTCTTGTGTTGCATTTTCAGAAAATCGAGTACAATCGTTGCCCGTAAAATCCAAGAAAAAGAGTCAAAGGGAACGATATTTTGCTTATTTCATCATTGAAAAAGAGAGGAAAATTTTAGTGCGCCAACGAGCATCCAAGGATATTTGGCAGGGGCTTTGGGAGTTTTACTTGGTCGAGTTACCTCATTTCCAAACCTTTGAAGAAATAATGGGTAAAGATATTGTGCTATCAGAATTAGGTAAGCAAAGTGTCATTACTGCATTGGTTTCTCCGCCAACACATTTATTAAGCCATCAAAAAATATTTTGCCAAGCGTGGCATGTCCAAGTTAATGATCATTTTGAGGTACCAGAAAATGATCATTTTCGATGGATAGAGACTCAGGACTTTACTAATTTGGCAAAACCAGTATTGCTTTTAAATCTAATAACTGATAATTTAGAACTGAAGAATTTGTTTTAACTTAAACAAAATTACCTTTATAGCGGACAAGGGTTTTTGTCTACCTAACTCAAAAAAATCAATATTATGGCAGGTGTAAACAAAGTGATTATTCTAGGTAATTTAGGAGGAGATCCTGAAGTAAGAGCGCTTCCTAGTGGCGTAAAAGTGGCTAATATCAACATTGCTACTTCCGAATCTTATACGGGTAAGGATGGTCAGCGAGTGGAACAAACGGAATGGCATCGAGTAGAATTATGGGATAATTTGGCCACCATCGCTGAGCAATATCTAAAAAAAGGAAATCAAGTTTATATTGAAGGTAAAATTCGCTCTGAAGAATGGCAAGACAAATCGGGAGCTACCATGCGGGGTTATCGCATTCGAGCCACATCCATGAATTTAATTGGTAGTAAAAATGATCGGCCATTAGGCGATTCTGCAGAACCTAGGCCTAAGCCAGAGAGTGTTTCTTTGGGCGAATCTTCTAATAACGGTACTGCTTTTCCTCCCATGATGGCCGAAGGCGACGATCTCCCATTTTAAATTTTTATTAAAAAAGGGAATCTGATCAAAACATATTCCCTTTTTTGTAAATTTGTCCCATTCGTACCTAATTCATATGGACCCCGACCCCTATCCCATACCCTTATTATTATTGATCGACCCAGCAGCTAATGCAAGTACCTATTTTCTTGTAGGGGGGATTTTAATCATTTTATTATTACTTTCTGCCTTATTGGCTGGCTCTGAAGTGGCCTTTTTTTCATTAAATGCAGACCAAAGAACGAGTTTAAGAGAGAGTGAAGGGGCCTCAGAAAAGGCTGTGAGCCATCTATTAGAAAGACCTCAGCAACTTTTAGCCACATTATTAATTGCCATTAATTTTGTCAATATCATTTTCATTACCTTGGCAAATTACTTAACCGAATTAGTTTTGGGACCTCAGTCGATGGGGACATTACTGGTTACTTTATTTTTATTATTTGGGGTCACTTTTATTATTACTTTTTTTGGGGAATTAATTCCTAAAGTGTGGGCCCAACAAAATAACCTGAATTTTGCCAGATATACCGCTCCATTAATTCATTTTTTCACGTTCATTTTTTCCCCTTTATCCAAGGTCTTACTGGGCTTATCAGGCCTGATTGAGAAAAAAATTAAACGAAAGTCTTACACGCTGACGACCCACGAATTAAATCAAGCGTTGGAAATTACCACGGATGAAAATACGTCCGAAATGGAAAAAGATATTCTTCGGGGGATTTTAAATTTTGGTAATACGTCTGTAAAATCGGTCATGAAAGCGCGCAGGGACATTATGGCCTTAGACACCGACATGGATTTTCATGAACTGATGGACAAGGTTAACAAAAATGGTTATTCAAGAATTCCAGTATACACGGAGACCATCGATAAAATCGAAGGTATTTTGTACATCAAAGATTTGTTAAAGGATATAGATCAAGATGAAAATTTTGATTGGGTTTCTTTATTGCATCAGCCATTTTTTGTTCCGGAGAATAAAAAAATTGACGACTTATTGTATGATTTCCAAGAAAAGCGGGTGCACATGGCGATCGTTGTCAATGAATACGGTGAGACAGAAGGTCTCGTGACCATGGAAGATATTATCGAAGAGATTTTAGGAGAGATTAATGACGAATTTGACGATGAGGAGGTAGATTACAAAAAATTAGATGAACATAATTACATCTTTGAGGCGAAGACTTCCTTAAATGATTTCTCAAAAATATTTGATGTTGACGTGACCCATTTTGAAGA
>JABMMK010000353.1 GCA_013205605.1 Cytophagales bacterium
AGTTGACCAAGAAAGTGTCGTATTACCTGTACCATTTGCATTTGTAAATTCCGTAACTGTTTCTGGACTTGCTGTTAGGGTACCTGTTGCGGGAGCCACTCCTTTAACTGTTATTAACGTGTTAGTACTTTGTGCTAAATTTTGTAAAGCGTCGGAACTTAAAACTAAACTGCCATCTAATGGACAGTATATTTCTAAGCTAGATTTCAACATTTTACCACTGTTCAATGAGGTAATTTCATCTGCATTCATTCCTGATCTATAAAAAAACAAATTGCGGTAATCAATTAAAGTTGGAGCATCTGAATCATTTAAATAAAACTTGGTGGCCACAATTGTTTCAGACAAATTCCCAGCTAAATTACTGTCATTATATAAAATAGTCTCACCTCTAGCATAAAAATGAGTCAGGGTTATTTTGTGCCACTGACCATCATTAACAACACTGTTTCCTGATATTGTGCCTCCTCCGTTTGGAGAAAGGAAAGAAATGAAACCTGTAGAAGAACTAATAGTTATTTTGCCTAATTTGCCTCCTTGTTTAAAGGAAACTAAAGTGCCTGAACCATCTGTTTTAATATCTACTGAAATTGTAAATGAATGAATTTTATTTTCAGGTGAAAATTCAATTTCATCTTTAGTTTCCGATGTACCCAAGGAAATATGAGTATTCATTTTTAGTTCAGGAACTGCCTTTTGTTCATTTAAAGCATCAAACAATGAAGGTACGAGGGTATAAAACATTTCCTCATGCCCCGCATCATTTGGATGAAGCCCATCCTTTTGGTAACTAATAGGGCTTAGCGGCCACTTCCCTGTCCCGTCATCTATGGCTCCTAGCAAATTAATACTTGGAACATCCCATTCATGAATCAATAAGTTCATTTGCTTTATAAAACCATATTCTGTATCCGTATAATCGGCCCGCGAATAATTATTAGCAATTATAGGTGTCTTACCTGCTGATATTGCTTTGTTTATTAATAAAATCATGTTCTTTTTAAACTGATCAAATATAGGCTGCCCTCCACCAAAAATTCCTTCATTACCAAGTGAAAGAGCATAAATAACATACTTACTACGGTCATTTAATAAATCGGTATCCCAGCGATTCAATAAATCTGTAGTCGAGTTACCACCTACAGAAATATTAGAGATTTCCCAATTTAGTCCAATACCTGACGAATTTCTTTGATTTAGTAATTTACTGTATTGATAGGCGTATCCCCTATCTGAAGTTGCTCCCGTACCATAAGCTACTGAAGACCCCATTTGGGAAATTTTAAGTGGATCAATTGGGTAAATTTTATAAGTATTGCTATTCAAATAGACCCTAATTAAAACGGGACCCATTTCAGTAGGATCGATCGCTAGTCCACCATTTTCAAGACTTCCATTGACTGATCCTGCACCATAAATTGTCGCTAAATCATCTTGACTTGTGTAAAATTTTAAAGTCCCAGTTGAATTCAGAGTCGTAAAAAATTCAAAAACGCCGTTTGTTGCGAGCTTATCCGGAGGAATATTCATTCGGAGAGCAGTACTTGGTTTGTCACCATTGGTAGTAGCGGTACCAGAAACGTATAAGTCTGAAGTTTGATTTGTGATTAATATCGACTTGGTTCCCTTCAGCTTACTTCCATTTTGACTAATTGAAGCACTCACAACTACAGTCCCATTTTGTCTTGGTAATAATAAACCATTTGAATCAATGAAAGCAATACTACTATCGTCCACCTGCCAACTGATTGTTTTAGGACTTGCATCCGCAGGAGAATAAATAACGCTCATTTGAGAACTCGCTCCTGACATTGCAATGTCATTTCCAACAACATCAATACTAGTAGCATCGATATTATTCACATCATATTCTTCCAATTTCATTCCATTAATGTAACCAAACCCCCCACTTAAGGCTAATACATTAATCAAAATCTCTCCCTTATCATCCGGAAAAAGCATAGATGTAGTTATAATAGTACTATTGTTACCATGATAGCCAGAACCTCCTAAATCCCTACCTGAGGACTGTAGATTCTCGCTTGATACGGTTGAACCTGTGAAGGTGAATTTTGTAAAACGTGGATTAGTAACATTCCTACTATTAAAAATATAAAACTTGTAACCCTTATCCGGATCTAATCCCGTTAATTTAAAATTTCCTGATGAAGTCGTGAAAAAATAATCCTCGGTTACCGAAGCTAATGCTAAATCTCCAAGCTTAGAAGTCTCAGGAGCTAATAAACCTCCATTTAATTTACCATTGCTAAGAAAATCAGATAATATACTCAATCCTAAACCACTTTTCTCATTAGATTGATTTATTAAGGTAACTCCTTCGCTAGAGGAAGCTAAGTTGATAATATTATTCCAATAATTACCACTGCCATCTGGACTACCAGTAATGTTGCCGTTCGTGCCATCACTAGGCCCAAAATCAAAATAAAGGCGTTGGCTCAATGTTTGCCCAAACATCATATTAACCAAGAGCAATAAACTAATAATAAGAGTAGTTTTTTTCATAAATTTTATAATTAAATTAGGTTTATATGAATTAAATCAATCAAATCATATATTACCCAAAACTATAAATCGAGTAGGTAATTGAAAAAACATATCAAAAATATCAAGCTAAAAAAATTATATTTTATCATTAACTATCTAATTATTAATATTTTAAATTATAATTACGAATGACTAATCAAGAATTTATTTAGATGAAAAATGTAAATAAATTCTTGTATCAAAATTTTTACACGTTATTTTTAAACATTTCGTAAATAATTTTTATTTAAAATACAGTAAAAAATAAAGATTTTAAATCTAACCACGACTATCATAAACATTTGATGAATTAGGAAATTCAATAATATTTAGACTGAAAATTTTAATTGCTGAGTCTATTTTTTATCTCCTAGAAATTCATTTCCAAGTTGACTTAGTTCGCTTTCATCAGAAAAATTGTTTTCATTATTTTTGTTTTTCTTAAGATTTTCGCATAATTCAATGTCTTTGTCAATATTCTTTTCGGATTATTTTCCTATCGTAAAAGAGATAGATTCTTTTTTTTATTCTAATGGATAATTTTTCCAATCGTTTAAAATTGCAATGCTACAAACTATTTCATTCAATAGCATTGACGGTGACATTCCATTTGTCATGACTATCATCCAATTTCCATCTGCAAAACTACCTAAATAATTACAAACAAATCCTTCGTTACGGCCACTATATTCGAAGTACTTCACCCCATTGAGATCATTTAAAAATACTCCTAAACTGTTTTCTGTCCTTTTCTCAGACATTGCTACAGATAATATTTT
This sequence comes from Cytophagales bacterium, assembly GCA_013205605.1. Lineage (GTDB taxonomy): Bacteria > Bacteroidota > Bacteroidia > Cytophagales > Spirosomataceae > Aquirufa. Next base: position 3,324 of record JABMMK010000353.1, read on the forward strand.
ATTTACCTAACGATGACAATTGTGTCTAAATGATATATTTTGAAAAATCTGTTGGGTTAGTCCATAAACCAGCTGCCGCCATTCCGAGATATATATGGTACTTTTCCTTTAACCTCATTTCCCATATTATAAGCTGTGGTAAGTAAATTATCTTTACATTTTACAGGAGGTTGATTAATGGAACTGCTACTCATACCTAATTGACTTAACACTTTTCATTATATAATCTTCATATTTTGTCCTGTAGCGTTTTCAAGAATTAACTGTGTACTCGTAATTCCCCCCAACAGAATATA
>JABMMK010000354.1 GCA_013205605.1 Cytophagales bacterium
GGCGTCATCCACTAAGGTAGTATTCCGATTTACATCATAAACTCCTGTGATATGGCAGGCCAAAACCAGGTGAATGTTAGGCTCCATTACAGTGAGTTTGAAGATAGCTCCCTCTTCAAAACAGCGCAGGTGCTATTCGGATTATTTCGGTAATAAATGTAGGATTTTTGGAATACCTTCTTCGCTCTAAACTGAATTTGAGCTCGTTCATAAAAAGCTGAATCAGCGGCAAATCCACCCTCAAAATCAATACTTTTAAATACTTTCTGATGGCCAAACAATGTCCCAAAAAGAACGGCATCGTCCAAGTGAATGGGCTTACTTAGGTCATTTTTATCTGGAACATAGTAATCGTCTGACGAATTCACTACAGTCTCCGTGGTGGAGCAAATCAGATCCACGTTTTCCATTTCTTGAAGGCAAGCACTTAAGTGAAAGGGTTTATATTCATCATCACTATCTAAAATGGTGATGAATTCACCGACACTTATCAAAACTCCACGATTAATGGATTTGGCTTGGCCCCGATTACTGTGGCGAATGTAGACAATTTTATCCTCGTGCTTTTCCACGTATTCCAACAGTGATTTTCGATCGTTTCCCTTGCTTCCGTCGTCAATGATTATGAGTTCGAAATCCTGAAAATCCTGCTCTAAAACTGAATCAATGGCTCTTTTAGTCAAATGAAATTCCGTATTATAGACAGCCATCAACACCGATATTTTTATATTCTTAGGCATGTTTTTGAATAAAATGTACTGTAATGACTAATTAAGGAAACAAATTTAGTGATTAAAATACAAATAGGTAGACCTATTTACACTTATCACCAAAACTTAATATTAAACGCATTCTTAGGTCAAAAGCGATGATGAACCATTCGGCCTTGAGCTATTAATCAGAGATATTATGAGAAGAATGAAAACCAAAATGTCTAACCACTTTTGTAACCTACCAATTAAAAACAAAGAAACCACTCGACCTGAGTTGGTTTATCAATTACCGTAGGGTTGAAGGAAACCCTACCCTATCGAATCTTAATCGGATTAATCCATTTGTATTTAATGATTTTAAAAACATAATAAAATACATTGGATTTGATTATTTGATATGTTATCATATTTATATGGAATTGATACTAAATTCGAATGTACTCGAAATACTACTTAAGTTAAAATTCAGATAAATTTGATTACTTACCCTTTAAGGAAAACTATTTTAATTTACTAGTAAGAGTCAAGAATTTGTAATGTTTATTCAGCAATTAAATCAATAAAAAGAACTGATACAATTACCCATACTTGTCTTTCAATTTTGCATATTAATACTCATTTTACTACTCATTTGAATACATGTTTTTAACAAATTCAGAAGGGGTCTGCTTACTTATTTTTTTAAATGCTAAGTAAAAGGTAGATCGATTTGAATATCCACAATCTTGAATGATGGTTTCAAACTTTTGAAATTTATTTTTATCAGCTTTACTTTTTTGAACAAAATGATAGATTCGATATCGATTTAATATTTCATTAAAGTTTTGTTGGTATGTGTCATAAAGCAAACCTACCACTATTTTTCGTTCCATTTTCAAGTGTTTACAAAAATGGTTTAAATTAAAATCATTTCTCAAATAAATGCTTGATTCATTTTCCCAGAAGGATATTAAACGAATATCAGCTAGATCACTTTTGGGTTTAGGCAAAATATCCTTTTGCATTACAGGTTGAATCAATTCTTTTGATGTGCGAAAATTGAAATTTATTGTAATGAGTTTTCGTTCGAATTCTTTGAAAACTATTGTGCACCAAATTAATAATAAACCTATTTTTTGAGAAAGTCCAATAACCACTTTCGTAGGTTCATGAATGGAAATAAAGGGTAGATGAATTAGGTCAAGAAGAATAAAGAAACTAAAAAGCATGCCAAAAAAAACAGTTACTAAAAATTTGTTTTTGACTATTATAGTAGATGCGTTCAAATAGACACGATAGAGTAGGTTGATCCCGAAAATGTAATAGATAACATTGTAAACCAGAATAAATACATGAAAATCTACTTGATTTGATTGAGGAAAAAATATTGGATTGGGATAGAAACAAATGATACTAATAATAAAGGGTAGAAAATGGATAATAATAACTGATTTGCGCGAATTTACTGGGTCAAAGATCCAAGAAATTAAAAGCCAAAAGCTTGGACCCAACAATATATTTAGAAAAAGATTAGAACTAACGGTAAGCATAAACTTTGTGAAAGAAGATACTTTAAAAGTATTTAACAATTCACAACTATATTGTTAACTAAATGTTAAAAAATGTACAATTTATCGATTTTTCGTACATATAAATTTTGACATCATAATTTTCGCATTTTATTTTTTGATTCTTCAGCGAATTCACTTCTCATATTTTCTTTCATCATTAAGGCATTAAATGACTCACCATAATCATTAAAAAGGATATTTTGAAAAGTCCATTTTTTAATAGACAAAAAAAATTGTCCATTTAGACACGATTTATTCATTGGAAAATATGTTACAAAAAAAAAATTTATTTTTTTGATGCATCTATTTTATGTTTAATAATAAGTGATAACATATTTTAAGATAGCCTCTTAAAAACTTTTTCAAAGCATAAGAACACAAGAATTTGAAAATTAATTTTAAAAATAAGTATATATGTCTACAAAGAAAATTTTAGCAATTGTATCCGAGTTTGGTTATTGGGGTGTTGAACTAGTAGGTCCACTAGAGAAGTTGGAGGCGGCTGGTTACCAAATTGAATTTATGTCTGTTCATGGAAAGAAAGCAGAAGCACTTCCTCCGAGCTTTGATACAACGTACATGGATCCTCCGCTAGGAGTTTGTGTAACTACTCCGATAGCAGCCGAAAAAGTTAAAAATTTCGAAGCGACAAATCGCCTAGAAAATTGCTTAGCGATGACCGATTACTTTCCTGAAAGACCTTATTATAGTCATCCTAACTTTCTAAGAGAGTTAGAAAATTATTACGTTCAGGTTAAGGCTTCCCAACAAAAATTCACAGAAGAATACGATGGAATACTTTTGGTAGGTGGAAGTGGCCCTATTGTAGACATGGTGAATAATCAACGTTTACATGAGTTAGTATTAGGTTTTTATCGTGCCAATAAAGTCGTTGCAGCGATATGTTATGGTGTTGCGGTGTTAGCGTTTGCACGTGATTTTAATGAGCGTAAAAGTATCATTCGTGGTAAGCATGTGACAGGTCACTGCATCGAATATGATTACCATGACGGAACGGGATTTTTACATACCGACTTCAACATGGGACCTCCACCCTATGTGCTGGAATATGTGTTAGCTGATGCGGTAGGTCCTGAAGGTCAATACCACGGAAATTTCGGAAAAGAAACTTCAGTTGTAGTAGATTATCCATTTATCACAGCTCGTTCATTACAGTGTTCATTTGAATTTGGTGATAAAATCGTAGAAATGCTTGATAATGGTTTAGTTCGTTATGGCTGGTAAGACTGGAAATTTTAAGGTTATTGAGCAGTTTTTGGCTGATGGCATGAACGTGATGTTTGGAAATCCGGGCACGGTAGAGCAAGGATTTTTGGATGCCATGGCCTCCTATCCAGAAATGAAATACATCCTAAACTTACAGGAAAGTGTCGCAGTTTTAATGGCTGACGGGTATGCACGTGCTTCCCAACAGGCTACGTTAGTTCAGTTGCACAGTTCGCCTGGAATCGGAAATGCGGTAGGTGCTTTGTATCAAGCTAAGCGAGGTCATTCTCCTTTGGTGGTGATTGGCGGCGATGCGGGTGTAAAGTACATGAATATGGATGCCCAAATGGCGAATGATTTAGTTGCGATGATGGCTCCTGTGACGAAATATGCCACCTTAGTAACTGATTCCAAGTCATTGTTGCGTACGATTCGTAGGGCCGTTAAAATAGCCACCACAGCTCCTATGGGGCCGGTTTACATTTGTTTGCCAATGGATGTGCTAGATGAGATTAATGAGGAAGAGGTTTTTCCTTCATGTGTTCCTTCGACACGCGTGATGCCTAATCAATCTTGGATTAATGAGGTGGCGGACAACTTAGTATCAAGTAAAACGCCCATGATTTTTGCAGGCGATGGCGTGGCCTATTCACAGGCGACCGAAGAATTGACGGAGTTGGCGGAATTGATTGGTGCAGAGGTTTACGGTGTGGAGTTTGGGGATGTCTTAATGGATTCAACACATCCTTTATATCAAGGTTCCACCGGACATATGTTTGGTGAGAGTAGTTTCCCAATTACCTCAAAGGGTGATGTGAATTTAGTGGTAGGGACGTATATGTTGCCTGAGGTTTTTCCTCGTTTAGAGGGAATTTATGCTCCTGATGCTAAAGTAATTCACATCGATTTAAATGCCTACGAAATCGCGAAGAATCACCGCGTGGACATGGGCGTGGTGGCAGATCCGAAGTTGACCTTACAAGCATTAATCGACCAAATTTCTTTGATTCAAACAGATGATCATGTTGAAAAAGCGAACGCTGTTTTAGTTGCTGCTAAGCGAATAAAGGAGGAAAAATTAGCTCAAGCTATTACCTCGGATGAGGCGATGAAATCAGATCTTCCCATGCATATGTCGGTGTTTGCCAAAGCCCTATCTGAGCAACTGCCTTCCAACGCAATTATTTTCGATGAGGCCTTAACGAATTCTCCTGCGGTTTCGCGATACATGCCGGCGACTACGCCAGGGAGTTATTTTTATACCCGTGGGGGTTCTTTGGGAATTGGTATTCCAGGGGCTATCGGGGTCAAATTAAACAATCCGTCTAAAACAGTTATCGGATTCACTGGTGATGGTGGGTCTATGTATACCATACAAGCTTTGTGGACGGCGGTTCGTCATCAGGTGGGTGCCAAGTTTGTGATATGCAATAATGGGTCCTATCATTTATTGCAGTTAAATATCGATCAATACTGGAAAGAGCGAACTATTGAAAAGCATGAATTTCCGTTGCCTTTTGATTTGTCCTATCCGGCTTTTCAATTTGATCAGATAGCTAAATCGATGGGTGTGGATGCTGTTCGGGTTGAAAAATTGGAAGATATAGTTCCTGCTTTAACACGCATGTTCGCAGATGATAAGCCGTTTTTAATTGATTTGGTATTAGAAGGAGAAGTACGACCGGAAAAGGTCAATATTCATTGTGGTCAGTAAAATTATATATGAAAACGTTAAAGTCATTTGATTACATCATCATTGGTGCAGGTGCATCCGGTTGCGTAATGGCGAATCGCTTGAGTGCTAATCCTGCCAATCGTGTCTTGATTTTAGAAGCTGGTAAAAACGACGATAGTTCAGATATTAAGGACATAGGCGGTTTTGTTCGTCTTTGGAATTCAGATATGGATTGGGCTTTCTCAACAAGTAAACAAACTAATTTAGGAGATAGATCCATTACGATTAATCAAGGCAAGGTATTGGGTGGAGGAACCTCGTTAAATGCCATGATGTACGTCCGTGGAAATCGGAAGAATTTTGATGATTGGAAATTTAAAGGAAATGAGGGTTGGGGATATTCAGATGTATTACCTTATTTTCTTCGGTTGGAAAATTTTGAAGGTGGAGTTTCTGAGTTTCATGGGGTAGGTGGTGATTTATCAATTAGGCCATGTCCAGATGAGGTGATGCGATCTCCACATTTTTTAGAGGCGGCAGTTGAATTAGGCTATGAAGGGCCAAATTGGGATTATAATGGTTCTGAGCAGGCTAATGGATCTGGATTTTTACAGTTTCACATTAATGAAGATGGGACTAGATGTAGTGGAGCTACCGCATTTTTACATCCGATTTTGTCACGCGAAAATCTTACGGTCATTACGAATGCACAAGTAAGAAAAATACTTATTGAAGATGGGGTGGCGATTGGGGTAGAATATCAGTTGGGGACAGAGATTCAACAAGTATTTGCAGAACAAGAAATTATTATTTCTGCTGGTGCGTTTGGTTCACCAAAGATATTACTACACTCGGGTATTGGCTCTAAAGAGGAGTTAGAAAAGCTTGGAATTGAGGTAGTTGCCGATCTTCCGGGTGTGGGTAAAAATTTACAAGATCATTTGCAACTACCGATGATTTATCGTTCCAACATTTCGATGGAGCAAACAACATTATTAACTGGAAATGTTCTGTTTGTGAATTTAGTGAATGAAGCTGGAATGGTGGATTTGCAGCTCAATTTCACGCCAAGTTTGCCAGCTCCATTGGCAGCTATTTTACCTGACTTAGGTGGTCCAGTTTGTATTTTTCTTCCCATTCTCGTTTTTCCAGAAAGTAGAGGAGATGTTCAATTGGTTTCAAATGATCCGCTTGACGCAGTTCAAATTAATCCAAATTACCTCGCTAATGAAGCTGATTTAGAGGTGCTAAAAAAGGGAGTTGAGCTTGTTCGCAACTTGGCAGCTACCAAAGCATTTGAACCTTTGAATGGAGGAGAAATGGTACCGGGGATGGCTTCTGAAGATTTAGAAGGATTTATTCGTGGGAACTGCAGTACGTTATGGCATCCGGTAGGAACCTGTAAAATGGGAAATGACCCCATGTCCGTTGTAGATGCTGAGCTTAGGGTTCACGGGATTAAAGGGCTTCGGGTGGCTGACTCCTCGATTATGCCCTCTATCATCAGTGGAAATACAGTGGCGGCCTGCTTTATGATTGGCGAAAAGGCTTCAGAAATGATTTTAAATTCAAATTCAAAATAATAATAAATCTAAAAACTCCAATTTTTATGTCATTGCCGAACAAAAACAAAGCGATTTCAAGAAGGTATTTTCACGAAATCATGAATCAAGTAAATACGGATACCGCCTATGAAATATTGGCTGAAGATTTTGTGTTTACGTTGCCTACACATCCAGAACCATTTCATGGGCCAGATGGATTTATAGGTTTAGTGAAAATGTTACATGGTTCATTTCCCGATTTTTATATTGAACCTCAAGATATGGTTGCTTCTGGCGAATGGGTTGTAACTCGTTGGGTAGGGGGTGGAACACACACGGGCTCTCCTTTAGTAACTGTTAAAGGTGATTTAGCCGCTACTGGAAACTTTTTCCAAATTGATGGAATGACTTGGCACACGATTGTTAATGGTCAAATAAAAGAATCGATTGGACACGAAGATACCTTGGGATTATTGTTGCAATTAGGTGTAATTCCGGCACATGAATTACCTGCGCCTGTAACAACTCCTGAACAAAATGAGGCATTAGTTCATCGTTATTTCCAAGATATCATGAGTGAAGGTAAATTGGAAGTTATTGAAGAAATCTTAGATCCATTATTCTCGTTCATTATTCCAACTCAACCTGAGCCAATTACAGGATATGAGGCATTTAGAGGTTTTGTCATGTATTTACGTAATGCATTCCCTGATATTCAATTTACTGTGTTGAAGCAATCTGCTGATGCGAATAAGGTAGCAAGCCGTTGGCAAATTGAAGGAACTCATTTGGGAGAATTTTTGGGTGCTGTTGCAACAAACAACAAAATCAAAGACTTTGGTATTGACATCTTCACCATCAGAAATGGTAAAATAGTTTCTGTTCACGTGAATGAAAATGACTTTGGTTTGATGCAACAATTAGGAGCAATTCCAATGTAATTATTTATTTAAAAAACAGATGTTAGAAAACATAAATAAAGCCATTGTTACCCGCTACTACATAGATTTCTGGACTGAAAAAAATGAAAGTGTAATGCACGAAATTATAAGCGAAGAGGTAAAAATTCATTTTCCGCCAGGGCAAGCTCATCAGCCAGCTACATTTAAAAAATGGTTTGATACTGCTCTTATTGCGTTTCCAGATGTGCATTTCACCATTCATGACCTAATCGCTGAAGGTGATAAAGTAGTTTGTCGCTGGTCTTATGTAGCTACAAATACTGGACCTTTTTTAGGAAGAGAAGCTACCCAACTAAAAGTAACTGATGAAGGCAATAATATTTTTAGAATAGAGAATGGCAAAATTGCTGATATGTGGATGGCGGGTGATAGCCTTGGATTACTACATCAGTTAGGAGTACTTTAATTGACCACTTTATTCTCAAGATCTGAATGATTTTATTTTAAAACACAATTTATAATTAAGCATAAAAAAAATTAAAAAATATAATTCACACACATTTTAAACAAAAAAAATTATGGCACTTTCCGCAGTAGAAAACAACGAAGTTTGTTTGACATTTTTTCACACAGCATGGAACACAGGCGTTGTTCTTGACGATTTATTAGCGAGTGATGCAATCGACCATTCTTTCGTAGGTGGTAAAACAAAAAGTGAACCAGGTTCAGAAAGCTTCAAGCAAATCGTGGGCATGTTTCGTTATGCAATGCCAGATATTCAAATTACTATTTTGGACGCAATTTTTGCAGAAGATAAAGTTGTTCACCGTTGGAGCTTAACAGGAACTGATACAGGTGGTGTCATGGGAATGCCAGCAAGCGGGAAAAGCTTAACATTTACAGGAACAACTACTGTACGCATGAACGATGAGGGTAAAATTACTGAAAGATGGGCAAATGTAGATGAATTAGGATTGTTGCAACAACTTGGCGTTGTTCCTCCCCCTCCAGGAGCCTAAATAACTATTGATAAATTAAAATTTTAAACAATAGTTCTTAACAATAGATTTTTATGAATACTATAGAAAAAAATACTGAAGCTGCCCTTCAATTCTATGAGCTTGTATGGAGTAAGGGAGATTTCAAAGTGGCCAAGGAAATATGTGCCCCTGATTTACAGTTTATTTTAGCTTTTGCACACCTTGATGGTCTTGATGCCTTCATTACATTAGTAGAGAAGAACAGAGCTATTTTTGAAAATTTAATATATTTTGTTCCCAATCCAAATTTAGATATCGTAGCTACAGAAACGAAAGCTGCGGCATTTTGGCAAATGAGCGCAAAACACGTTGACACTTGGCGAAATGTACCTGCCAGTAATAAAAATGTAGTAATCAACGGTATGTCATTCTTTAAGTTTAATGAAGAAGGAAAAATCAATGAAGTACGAGTACAAAATGATGTTATGAGCTTAATGCATCAAATTGGCGGTATCAAAAAACTTTATGATTTCTAATTAATAATTAGTTCAAGTTGTGTGTAAATAATAAGTTGGCCTTGTTTACTATAAAAAAATCGATAAAATATTAATCGTCAATTTTTTATAAACTTCTACTATACCAGTTTGTTATTTACACATTTAAAAAATATTTTTTCTACCATGAAAACATACAAATATCATGTCAGTTGAAACAAATAAAACGATTGTAAGAGGATACGTCGACGCCATTCTTGTAAAAAGAGATTTTAGTAAATTCGGTGAATTTACAGCACCAGGTTTTTATATTGATCGTTCGGCGGTTCCTGAAGCAATCAAAGGAGAAAATGCATTGCATAGCCAAATGGATATGCTCTATGGTGCATTTCCAGACTTAGACCTTCAAATAGTTGATTTAGTTGCCGAAGGAGATAAAGTTGTTGTAAGATTCGCAGCTCCAGGTACGCACCAAAATACTTTTGCGGGGATTGAAGCAACTGGCAAAACCGCTACATGGAAAGGTATTGTTATGTACCACGTAATAGATGGTAAAATCACAGAAGCTTGGGCTAATTGGGACGATTGGGGTTTGCTTGAGCAACTTCGTTAAATCAATTGAAAGCCTTATAAATCATCCCTAGTAATTATGGAAAATACTATTTTGTCAAAAGTACTCACAAGGTTACCTAACCTAATTACTTTATTTTTTTCACTGACTTTAGTCACTGGATTTCGTTTATTGAATGACCGTTTTCATTGGAATACATCGCCTGCTTTCGATATCACTCACTGGAATGATATATTGATTTTACTTTCATTCTTAGCGACTTTTCTTTTTATCATAACGGCTTGGTTGGGTTTTAGCATACTTATTGAAATAGTACCCTACAAAGATAATTTCCACCGTTTTTTATTTGATACCGCTCGTTTTGCCGCTCTTTTTCCATTATTGATGTGGTCTTTTACGGTAGATTCTCCAGAAAAATATCAGGTTTTCATTTGGGGCTTATCAGCTTGGCATTTGAGCATGACTCTTTGGTATTTATGGCCTGTTTTGTTAAAGCAAGCTCAGCGAACAGGTCATTCATCTGACCTAATAAGCCATGCTTCCATTACGGCAATATATTTCATTCTTGGACTCACTTATTATTTATTGGTTGCCAAAGACTGGAAAACCGCACCCAATGAAACGATGCGTGTAGCACTAGATTTTCTCTCGATTTTTACGGTTATTTTTTGGTCTGTTAGTAAGGTGAGAGAAATACAAAATAGATTAACTTCCTCAGAAAATGCACAGTAAACATAGTAAAGATTTAATAAGTAATAATTCATAAAAAATATAAATAATGTTAACACAACAATCCATTCAAACACTTGCGGAAGCTTGGTACAAAAAACTTGATGTGCATGCTCCTATGGTCGAATTATTGCCATTACTGGCAGATGAAGAATTAGAAATGGTATTTCCAGAGGCTACGGTGTATGGTCATGCTGGCTTTGAGGGATGGTTCCAAAGGGTCATTCGTATATTTTTTGATGAGGTGCATACCGTGAAAGAGGTATCATCAGAGATTTCTGGGGACACAGCTTCAGTTAAAGTAGTGGTGCAATGGGAGGCCAGTGTTTGGAATGCTCCTGAAGCAAATAGCAAACGCATTATGTTAGATGCATACCAAACCTGGGAAGTGAAGCAGTTAACAGATGAACGAATTGTTATAACAAAATATACGGTTGACAAACTTCAATATGCAGAAGGGTCTGCCTCATTATAAAATTAAAATAACTTACCATGAAAAACGTACCAGAATCGAAATTGGGTAATATGTACCGCGAACACATTCAGCTCATATTAGATAAAAATATCGAAGCCTTATTAGACCAATACACAGACGACGCACTGCTGATCAGTTCCTTCATGAAAACACCTTTAGTTTACCAAGGAAGGGAGCGAATTAAAGAACACATGCAGGGAATTTTGGGTATCGATGGTTTGGAAACTGAAATTATTTTTTGGTCAGAAACCGAATCACCTGAAACGTTGATGATCACAGAGCAAATTACCATGACCACAAAAGATGGTGTGGCCTCCATGCGATTTGCGGATAGTTGGGTATTGAAAGACGGGAAAATTGCCATACACTTTGCTGGTATGGTACAACACCCAGATGGTTCTTTGGCTTAATTATACTACCCCTAAAACACACATTTTAAACTTACCCCATGAAACTAGCAGGAAAAAAAATCGGGATTCTTTTCGAGGCCGATTATTACGAGAATGAGATTTTCTACTATAAGTATCGTTTCCCTGAAGAGGGCGCTGAAATTCATTTCTTGTCTCGTATGTGGGGTCAAGAAAGCATTACGTTTAACGGACATGAATATAAAGTTCCGATGGATTGTTATGAATCATTCGAAAACATGAGTGATGAGGAATTGCGTTCGTACGATGCGATTATCGTTCCTTCGGGCATGGTTTCTGATCGCCTTCGTTACACGGAAGATGTGGATAAAATTCCACCGGCAACAGAGTTCTTAAAAAGAGCGTTTGCTGAGCCAGGAATTTTAAAAGGGATTATTTGCCATGGTCTTTGGTTAGTAGCCCCTGCCACGGAATTAGTGAAAGGTAAAAACTTAGTTTGCCACAATAATTTAATCGGGGATGCTAAAGCCTATGGTGCTAATTATGTCAATGAAGATGTAGTAGTGGATGGCGATTTAGTCACTGGTCGTTCAGGTGGTCATGCGCATTTATTTGCTAAAAAAATCATTGAAATTCTTGCTAACAAATGATGATTGCTACCCAGTTTTCACATATCGCTGTGACTTGTTCAAATTCCTTAGATTTCGAAGCATTTTATACTAAATACTTCGGATTCAAACGTGCTCGCACCATTGACTTAGGTGAAGGAAAAGAATTGGTTTTTCTTAAAGACGCGGGTGGCTTTTATTTTGAAATTTTCCCAAAAGAATTGGAGAATCCATTGCCCGCCTTCGAAGGTGATGGTCCTCATTTTCCAGGTCTTCGTCATATAGCCTTTATGGTGGATGATGTAGAGGCGAAGTTGGCCGAAATGGGAAACGATGCTGTGATTACCTTGGGACCACTTTCATTTGATGATTTTATCCCAGGTTGGAAAACGGTTTGGTTAAAAGATCCGGAAGGAAATATAATTGAAATCAGTCAAGGGTATCAAGATGAAAATTAATAGTTAAAAAAATAAACATGAAATATACAACAAACACAGGAACGGCACATCCACTTGGAGCCACCGTAAAGTCCCAAGGAGTTAATTTTTCCATTTTCTCTCAAGATGGTAATGATGTAGAACTATTGTTGTTCGACCATCCCGAAGATGCAACACCTTCGCAGGTAATCTATTTAGATCCTATTGATAACCATACGTTCCATTTCTGGCATGTATTTGTTGAGGGTGTGAAACCAGGTATGGGCTATGGCTACCGAATCGGTGGAGAATATAATCCAGCAAATGGTTTTCGATTTAACCGCAATAAAGTCATTGTAGATCCTTATGCTAAGGGATTGAATACTACCTATTGGAACCGTGCGGATGCCTGTGGAACAGAAGACAATTTACATACCTCCATGCGGAGTATTGTAGTTGATTATTCCAATTACGATTGGGAAGGTGACAAAGCACCAGAAACACCCATCGAAAAAACGGTTGTTTATGAGATGCACGTAGGTGGTTTTACCTTGGATAAAAGTTCGGGCGTTAAAGCTCCCGGTACGTTTGCTGGTTTAATTGAAAAAATTCCATATTTAGTTAAATTAGGTGTCACGGCTGTTGAACTATTGCCTGTATTCCAATTTGACCCGGAAGAAGTTTCAGGTGTTTCTCCGGATGGACAAAAACTATCCAACTATTGGGGATATAGCACGTTGGGATTTTTCACTCCGCATTCGGATTATTGCACAAACCCAAGTATCGGAAAGCACATTGAAGAGTTCCGTGATTTAGTAAAAGCTTTACATCATGCGGGATTAGAAGTTATTTTGGATGTTGTTTTCAATCACTCGGGAGAAGGAAACCATGAGGGTCCAGCTGTTCATTTCCGAAATCTAGATAATCGCATTTATTATTTCTTGTCGTATGGCAATGAAGAATATTATGAGAACTATTCAGGTTGTGGAAATACGATCAATTGCAACGAGCCAGTAGTGAAGAAATTCATTATCGATTGTTTAGAATTCTGGGTAAAAGAGATGCACGTAGATGGTTTCCGTTTTGATGAGGGTTCGATCATGTCACGTGGAGAAGATGGCGCACCGATGGAGCACCCTCCTGTGATTTGGGAATTAGAATTGTCAGATACATTTGCCAATACAAAGTTGTTTACCGAAGCTTGGGATGCTGCTGGTTTGTACCAAGTAGGTCGTTTCCCAGGATATCGCTGGTCAGAGTGGAACGGAAAATTCCGTGATGATATCCGGAATTTCGTGAAAGGAACACCAGGTTTCCATGGAGCTGCAGCCACTCGAATTGCAGGTAGTGGAGATTTGTATTTCCATGATAGACACTCACCAATGAACGGGGTGAATTTCATTTCTTGCCATGATGGATTTACAGCCATGGACACAGTAAGCTATAATGAAAAACACAACTGGGCTAATGGCGAAGGAAATCAAGATGGCATGAATGAGAATTTTAGTTGGAATTGTGGTGTGGAAGGAGATACAGATAATGAAGAGGTATTAGCACTACGAAGCAAGCAAATTAAAAACTTGTTTACCCTATTGTTGATTTCCAAAGGTATTCCTATGATCCTGATGGGCGACGAAGTAGGTCGTACTCAACACGGAAATAACAACGCGTATTGCCACAATAATGAGTTGAGCTGGTTTAACTGGAACGATGTGACAGAAAATAAAGACTTGTTAGACTTCGTATCTAAGTTGATCAAATTCCGCTTAAAACATGGCTCATTATCTTCGAAGCAATTTTTTACTGGTGAAATGAATTCCCGTGGCTTGAGAGATATTGAATGGCATGGTTGCGCGCTAAATGGTCCAGGCTGGGATAATGTGGATTCCAAATTACTTGCCTTTACGATCGGAGGAATGCAAGAAAAAGATTCGGATTTGCACGTCATGATGAATTTTGATTCAACAGCATTAGGTTTTGAAATTCCCCAAATAAATGATGGTCAGTGGACTTTAACAATGGATACATCCTTGGCTAAGCCATTTGTATCAGGCAAAGTTAAAATATCAGAAGATCATTACATCGTTAATCCATACAGTATTGTTATTCTAACTCTTAAATAAATACTAACTAATTTTTACCATGAACAATTTAAATTTTTCTTTTTCAGATTTGATTACGGGTTATGTTAAATCGGCCAATAAAGAATCTAATTCGTATTCAGTTGAGACATCAGATGGAAATGTTTTTTCATTTATCTTAACGGATAACACGTATGCTGAAATGATTCGCAACTTGGGCGAGTCGTTCATCGACTGTACTTCGCAAATGGCGGATATGTTAACTGCGGGCCGTCATGTATTTCTTTACGGAGTATTTTATCCAGATCAAGAAAATATGTTTGAAGTGAAGCATATTGTATTCTCTGGAAAACATGGAAACGATTTCGTGTTTGAAAAACAAGATTGGTGGATTAAGCAAATTTCACAATTAGCTGATTTTTACTTAAATGCTCAATTTGGCACAGAAACAGTTGATTTCAAAAACTACCGCACGATGTTAAACTTGTACGGTCAGAAAATTGATTCTACTCGCCAAGAGACAGATACAATTTCACGTTTGGTTTACGGATTTGCATCTGCGTACATGATGACAGGAAACGAGAAATATTTAGAGGTTGCTGAAAAAGGATCTCAATATTTACGTGACCATTTCTGTATGGTAGATTCATTAGATGATATTTGCTATTGGTATCACGCAGTTGAATTCGGTGATACACACAATAAAAAAGTAATGGGCTCTAACATGCCAGATGTTCCAGGTTTCAGAAAAGCAAATACACAAACGGTTCGTGAACGTAAAATGATTGCGTCTGAATTCGGTGACGATTACGATGCAATTCCTGCGTATGAGCAAATTTATGCCTTGGCTGGTTTGACTCAAACGTACCGTATCACGGGAAATACCATCATCCGTGATGCCATAGATAAGACGTTGAATTTGTTCGAAAAATATTACAAGGACCACGAAAAAGGTGGTTATTTCTCTCACATTGATCCTATTACTTTTGACGCGCGCAGTGAAGGTTTAGGTCGTAACCGTGCGAAAAAGAACTGGAATTCAGTAGGTGATCATGCTCCTGCTTACTTGATTAATTTATTGCTTGCGACTGGAAAAGAGGAGCATAAGCAAATGTTGATTGACACAGCCGAATCGATCACAAATCACTTCCAAGACTACGATGAATCTGCGTTTGTTCAAGAAAAATTCTTCGAAGATTGGTCACATGATAAAACGTGGGGATGGCAGCAAAATCGTGGTGTGGTAGGTCACAACTTGAAAATTGCTTGGAATTTAATGCGTGTAGTGAACATATATCCTTCAGAAGATTACGTGAAATTTTCTAGAAAAATCGCTGAATTAATGCCTAAACATGGCGGTGATAACCAACGTGGTGGATGGTATGATGTTGTGGAGCGTGAATTGAAAGAAGGAGAAGATATCCATCGTTATGCTTGGCATGATCGTAAGGCATGGTGGCAACAAGAACAAGGTATTTTAGCCTACCTGATTTTGAATGGTATCGAGAAAGATGAGGCATATTTAAAATATGCGCGTGAGTCATCTGCCTTCTATAATGCATGGTTCTTAGATCATGATTCAGGTGCAGTTTACTTTAACGTACTAGCTAATGGTATTCCTTATTTATTAGGAAATGAGCGCAATAAAGGTTCTCACTCGATGTCTGGTTACCACTCATTTGAGTTGTGTTATTTAGCTTCTGTTTACACGAACTTATTGATCACAAAACAACCGATGGATTTCTACTTCAAGCCTACACCAAATAGCTTAGAAGACAGAATCTTGCGCGTAGCCCCAGATTTGTTGCCAGTAGGAAGTATCGAAATTGAAAGCGTTACGATTGACGGTGTTTCATATTCAGATTTTAATGCAGCAGAATTGAGCATCAACTTGCCAGTATCTGATGTTCCAGTGAAGGTAAAAGTTACCATCGTTCCTACAGTGGGTTTAGCTCATTTCAATGTAACTTCCACGGTTTCGAGTGATAAAATCACATTGAAATTGACAGGAAGCTTAGATTCACATGGAATTCCATTCTTACGTGAAGAATTGGAAAATGTGATTCAAGCTCAACCGAAATTCTTTGTGCTGGACGTGACTAGCTTAACTCAAATTTCTGCCTTAGGAATGCGCGCCTTGATTTTTGCCAAACAAAAATTAGCTACAGAAGAGTCCATGATTATTTTGGGTGCTTCTGCTGAAGTGAAGGCCTTGTTTGATGATCAGGAATTTTCTGAAGAATTAATTTTTATTTAATCACTCTTTTTTTGCCTTCGCTCATATTTTACAAAAAATATGAGCGAAGGTTTTTATTATTTAACTAGATGAATTTGAAAAATTTATACCCATACATATACGGCATACTTGTCGTTCTAGTTTTTGTTTTTGGTTTTATTGGTTTCTATGACTACTTAGGACACGAAGCTCATTTTTGGCCAGTTTTGTTCTCCGTACTCAGCTTTTTCGCCTTCGATGATGGCGATGAGGGACAAATTTGGGCCGGTAATCCAGCAAATCCAGTGTTGGTACCATATATATTAGTGGCTAAATACCTGGCATTAGCGTTAATCGGCCTAGGGATTTCCGAAATATTTTTCAAATACATCAAAGTTACCTTTCAAACATTTAAGATTTCCCTTTTCTATCGAAAGCATATCGTTATTTTTTCATTGGATTCAATCGGCTATCATTTAGCGAAGGGCTTGTTGAAAGATGGCTACCAGGTAATCGTGATTGAAAAGAAAGAAGAATCTCCCTTTGTAGAGGAAATAGAGAATTTGGGTGGAATCGTTTTTCCATTTAATCCATTTGAATCGAATACGCTTAAAAAAACAAAACTATTAAAGGCTAGGACTATTATTCTAGCGAATGATTCTGATGAGATCAATATTGAAATCGCTGGAAACATCCGAAAATATGCTTCTAAAAACAATCAATTACGAAATCACACACATGAATTATTGAAATTATACGTTCATATTGCGGATCAAAATAACGCAAGTATATTAAAAGATTATTTCAACATTGATTCCGAGCAATACATTGATTTACATACGATCAATTTTGAACAGTTAGCCGCTCAAAAAATTTATGATCAATTTTCACCACACCAATATTTTCAACAAGAAACCGCTGAAGTTGAAAATTCAATTGCCCTTATCGGCTTAGATCTAACTGCTGAAAATTTTCTGCTTGAAAATATTATTTTAAGTCATTATGAGACGCGACGAAATCTAAAAATCTATTTAGTTGACCCTCACGCGGATGATTTTTATCATCATTTTTTATATAAATACCCGTTTACAAATGATTTCATAAGCCTTATCCCAATTAAGCAATTAAATGCTAGTTTTTTCGGACATTTTGCCATGTCCAAAGCGCATATAGAACAATTAAGTAAAGTGAAAGTGGCTTATTTCTTTGGAACAAAGGATGCTGAAATCTTAAATACGGCCGCTTCATTTAGGCAATTTTTGTATACACAAAACCTAAGTATTACAGAAACGCCATTGATCATTTCACTACCAGAATCCTCTGCTATTTATGATTTCATCATTCATAGTTCTGCGAATAAAGAAACAATTCCAAATCTATTTAATCACTCACTGAACAAACAAGTATTGAAAAGAACTTCCGATACGATTACTAGTGAAAGTATCATTGAAGAATCGGAATTAAATGACCAATTATCACGCGTGATCAACTTCTTTTATGCGGTGAATTATGAATTTGCTTCTAAAATCAATCAGCAGTTTGGGATTGATGTGAGCTCCGAGGTTATCGAAGAAATGGTCAAATTCATCTTGCAGTTTCCACTCAATTCGAATGTGACCACTGAAGAAAATTTAGAGAAAGAATTCTTTGAATTATTAGCGACAAAAATCCCCGTTCCAGCTGATAATTTATTCGAAAGCTTAAGCATCAAACGAAATTGGAATGCACTTTCAAAACGCAAAAAGGAAAGTAATCGATACGCGGCCAGACACATTAAAGTGAAGTTACATGTCTTTAAATCGATCGGGATGACACAGATTAATTCCGAATCAATTGTCAAGCATTATCCGGTGCTAGCTAATCTTGAACATAGCCGTTGGTCAGCCGAAAAAATGGTGCTTAACTTTAAATATGGCCCTTTCCCGGCAGTGGCAGAGGAACGCAATTTGTTAAAAGAAATTGTAAAAATTCATGATCAATTAATTCCGTATGAGAATTTAACTCAAGAGGAAAAAGATAAGGATTTGAATCTGTTTTTATTAATTCCGCTGTTAAAGGGATTGCAAAATACTTCAACTAACTAATACCGCCTAGTGAAATTTCCAAAAGATATATTTATCAGTTATGCGCACATTGACGATGAGTCTCTGATAGAGGATCAAAAAGGTTGGATTGCTGATTTTCATCGTGTTTTATCGATACGTTTGTCTCAGTTAATGGGTCGAAAACCAATGATCTGGCGCGATCTTGAATTACAAGGAAACCATATTTTTGACCAACAAATTGTGGACCAATTCACCCAAGTAGCTGTCATGATTTCCATCTTGACCCCTCGTTATGTGAAGTCGGAATGGTGTTCTCGGGAAGTGGATGAATATTATGAGGCATGTCAGCAAAATATAGGATTTAGTCTTAATAATCAAGCTCGTATTTTTAAGGTAATTAAAACGCCTGTAAAAGTAGAACAGCACCCTGAAAAAATTCGAAATATCTTAGGATATGAATTTTACACGACAGATCCAGTGACGGGTAGGACGAAGGAATTGTCTCAAAGTTCAGGTCGCGATTCAGATGCGCTGTATTGGGATAAATTAGATGATTTAGCGAATGATGTCTCATCTTTTCTAGAATCACTCGAATATGTAGATTCAGACTCTCCTACTGTCAATGATAAGCAAACAAAAGAAGAAAGCAAGGCTTTAAAAATTTATTTGGCTGAATCCAGTTACGAGACGAAAGAATTGCGTGATAGTTTACGTCGTGAATTACAGGAGAGTAATTATATCATCTATCCAGATAAGCAATTGCCCTTGGTCGATAACTCGCTCAATGCGTGTATTAATGAATATTTACAAAGTTGTGATTTAGCGGTTCATGTCGTAGGTGAAAACTATGGTATTGTTCCGGAAGGTTCCCAAAAATCATTGATTGAAATTCAAAATGATTTAGCTTCTTCCTTAAGTGTTGTCACAAATATACCTCGATTGATTTGGGTTCCAGATGGTTTTAAGCCAGTAGATGATCGTCAAAAAGCATTCATTGCTAAATTAAATGAGGGTCGAGAAGGCGTGGCTGGGGCGGAACTTATTTTCAGTTCACTGGAATCATTTAAAGATATATTGTTTGATAAAATTGAGGTTGTAGAATCTCAACTAAAGGCTAAGGAATCCGCTGCGGCTAAAGCTGCTGAGGCACCTCCCCTATCACAATCTGTATCTACATCAATTTCGTCTACATCAGTTTCCAACGATGATCCTAAAATTGTCTATTTAATTTGCGATTTATTGGATATAGACTCCATTAAGCCATTGGAAGATTACTTATATGATCAGGGATTCGAGGTTTTGCTTCCCATTTTTGAAGGGGAGGAATCGTTGATCCGGACAGATCACATTGAGAATTTAAAAATGTGTGATGTAGCTATTATTTTCTATGATCGTGCCAATGAGATTTGGTTACGGTCAAAGACACGTGATTTCTTAAAAATCAGCGGGTATGGAAGATCCAAACCGTTGGAACAAAAAATCTTGTATATCAGTGGTGAGAGTAATCCGACAAAGGAGCGACTGCGGACACAAGATGCGGAACTTATTCAAGCAATGACTGCTTTTCCGGAAGCTCAACTTAATCAAATCCTTTTAAATAAATAATTGATTCACATGTTAGATCAATTTACAATTACGAATCCATTTCCCGGTTTACGCGCTTTTGAAGAAGACGAAGATATTCTTTTCTTTGGACGTGAAAAACAAATCGATGAGTTAGTCAAAAAGCTTAGAACCACACGCTTAATTGCTGTCATCGGTTCGTCTGGTAGTGGTAAATCTTCTTTGATTAAATCGGGTTTAATACCCAACCTACAAAGCGGATTTATGTCAGGTGCCGGATCCAATTGGCGTATTTGTTCTTTTAAACCTGGCAGTGATCCAATCAAAAACCTGGTTGATGGCTTAGTTAAGCCGGGCGCTTTGGAAGACGAGGAAATTCCGACTGATTTACTAACCAATTTGTATGAAAGCTCACTACGCAGAAGTAGTAATGGATTGATTGAGGTCTATAAACAATCTGGGATAGAGAAGCATAACAACTTATTGATCTTAGTCGATCAATTCGAAGAGATTTTCCGTTTTAGTAAATTTGAGAGTGATTCTCGGGATGGAAAGCGTGACTCCGTTGCGTTTATTAACTTAATGCTGAAAGCAGCCAAA
>JABMMK010000004.1 GCA_013205605.1 Cytophagales bacterium
CGATTATATAACACAATTTTATGATCTAAAACTCGATCAGGATGAGACAAACTATCCACTGGAATGATGGCTATAATACCTTTAGGGCTTTCTACCCATTCTGTCCAAAGTTCATACGGATTATTGATTAAAATGGGTTTAGAGGAGCCATCCACTGCAATTTTAAATAATAAGTTAATCGGGAATTCACCCGTTGTCGTGGTCTCTTCTTGAAAATTTAACCGATTAATTACTTTTGCCTTCTTATCTTTTTCATTTTGATATAAATAAGCTCGAACCTCATTTAAGCTTCCATTGGGATTAGCTTTAGATGAAAAGGTATAAACATTCGCATCTAATTTTGGTTTTTCAATGTTCCAAGAAGGGATCAATAAGGACGGATTATTCAAAGAATCCAACAAAAATTCTTTCATTGATTTACGTTCTTGATAAAAGACGAGTTGACCATCTTTAGACCAAACAGGATTCATTACACCTCTCGATGATGAGGTTAAAGCCATGGGCTCTCCCCCATTTAACTTCATAATATAGGCTTGGGATTTATTGCCTACATCTCTTGAAAATAAAATGGAACGTCCATCTGGACTCCATGAAGGGGATGAAATCGAATATTTGCCAGAGGTCAATGCCCTATAGGATTTACTTTTTATTTCACCCAAATACAATTGTGTTACATAGGTAAAATCTCCTTTTTTATCGACATCATCTTTAATTTCCATGATCGAAAAAAGAACATGTAATCCATCTGGAGAAATTTGCGGTTTTCCAATCGTTTTGATTTTCAACATATCAGTTACTTCAATCGGCTTTAACGTATTCTGCTGTGCAAAAGATAATTGGGTCGAAAATAGAAGGAGAAAATAGAATATGTAATTTTTCATTTTAAAAAAGGTTTTAATAATATAAGCCGTTTGAAATTAATTGGTCCATAGCCACTTTTTCATGTTGGATCAATGGCTCCAACACACCATCTATGGAATGATGGGCAACTGCTTTGAAATTCAAATTGAAATCTTTTAAAATTTCAGTAAATATAAATTCCACTCGGGCTATGTGATATTCTGATGTGGTAATTATAAGGTCTTTAAATACAGTTTTCATCAGAATAGATTTAGACATCACCGCATCCTCAACGGTGTTTGAAGAGAGGGCCAAGGGTAAAAAAGCAGTAGAAGGAACACCTTGTTCGACTAAAAAATCCTTAAGGTAATTCGCATGAGCAATAGGACTCGTATTAAAATGAGCACCAAAGCCACCGGTACAAAGTATTTTATGCTTTTTGGGATTAAATATAGACAAGCAAACTTGCAAACGATCCAAGGCGATGGGGCCTAAAGTACCATCAGGAAAATTGGGAGAACCTAAAACGACAATGACTTCCATAAAAAATGCTCAAAGACAAATCCCTGAGCATAAAAATACAAATATTTTGAACTAAATCAATTTTAGAATTTCCTCACCAATCGCCTCAGTACCTAAAATCATATTCGCTGGAGTATTCGCATCCGCTATATCACGAGTCCTAAAACCCTTTTTCAATAAAGCATCCACCGCATTAATAATCGTCTCTGATTCTTCCTTTAAGCCAAATGAAATTTCTAACAATAATGCCACTGATAAAATGGAAGCTAATGGATTAGCCAAACCTTTTCCGGTAATATCATGCGCAGAACCATGAATAGGCTCATAAACACCTGTTCCATCACCGATTGACGCAGATGCCAACATCCCCATCGAACCTGCTATTTGAGATGCTTCGTCTGTTAAAATATCTCCAAATAAATTAGCGGTTACAACCACATCAAAACGCTTAGGATCTTTAATTAACAACATCGCAGTCGAATCCACAAATTGATATTCCACCGTAACTTCAGGATATTCCAAAGCTAATTTCTGAATAACTTCTCTCCATAATCGAGACGATTCTAACACATTCGCTTTGTCTACGGAAACTAAATGCTTCTTACGCGTCATGGCCGCATCGAATGCCTTTCGGCCAATACGCTCAACCTCATAGCGGCTATATTCAGCCACATCGTAGGCGGTATCTCCATTATTTTTGCGACCCTTTTCACCAAAATAAATATCCCCAGTTAACTCACGAAAGAATAAAATATCGGCTCCTTTTAAAATTTCTGGCTTAATACTAGACGCTCCTAATAATTCATCAAATAATTTGATGGGTCTCAAATTCGCATATAAACCTAATTCTTTCCGCATTCGCAATAAACCTTGCTCAGGTCGAACTTTGGCTGAAGGATCATTATCATATTTGGGATGACCTACGGCGCCAAAAAGAACGGCATCCGAAGCTTTCATTTTTGCTAAAGTCTCTGCAGGAAGTGGGTCACCTGTTGCCTCTATCGCCTCATGCCCAATTAATGCTTCATCATACGTGAACTCATGACCAAATTTGGCCGCAATTTTCTCTAATACTTTTTTTCCTACTGCCGTAACTTCTTGGCCAATTCCATCCCCTGGAACAATTAAAATATGCTTTTTCACCATTTTTATTTTAAATTAAATTCAACATTTTCTGAGTGGCTTTGATCGCAGAAACCGTTTGGTCAGAATCTAAGCCTCGTGTAATGAGCTCGCGATCTCCGTGAGCCCAAGTAATAATTGTTTCACACAATGCATCTGAATCTCCACCAGGAGGTATTCGAACTGCATAATCTTTTAATTGAGGTAAGATTTTACCATTTTTTTCAAAGATGATTAACAATGCTTTCATAAAAGCATCATACTGTCCATCGCCTTGTGCATGTTCTTCAAAATACTCACCGTCAATGGAAATTTTTAATGTAACCGATGGCCGCAAATCCTTGGAATGTGTCAGCACATAATTTAACACTTGAACACGTTCCTCAATCGAACTGCTATCCAAAACATCTGAAATAATATAAGGAAGGTCATTTTGAGTCACTACCTCTTTCCTATCTCCTAATTCAATAATCCGTTGGGTTACTTTTTTAAGATCTTGATCCGAAAGTTGAATACCCAATTGGGCCAAATTATTAGCGATGTTTGCTTTGCCACTCGTTTTACCTAACGCATATTTACGCTCCCGCCCAAAACGCTCAGGCATTAAATCATTGTGGTATAAATTATTCTTTTTATCCCCATCTGCATGAATTCCAGCAGTTTGGGTAAATACATTTTCGCCTACTACGGGCTTATTGGCAGGAATTCTAAATCCTGAAAAAGTCTCGACCAACTTACTCACACTATACAATGATTTTTCGCAGACAGAAGTAGAAACATCTTTTTGATAGTCATTCAAAACAGCTATAACACTAGCTAAAGGAGCATTTCCTGCCCGCTCACCCATGCCATTGACCGTTAAATGTAAACCATGAACACCATTCCTAACGGCTTCAAGGGCATTGGCAGTACCTAAATCATAATCATTGTGCGCATGAAAATCAAAATGAATTTTGGGATACCGCTGAACGAGTTCCGAAATAAATGCTGCCACCTCAGAAGGAATTAAAACCCCTAAAGTATCAGGCAATAAAATGCGTTTAATCGGTAAATGTTGGATAAAGTCAAGGTAGTCGATCACATATTGTTTGCTATTCCGCATCCCGTTGCTCCAATCCTCCAAATACACATTTACTTCTAATCCTTTAGAAACGGCCAAATGAATGGATTCCGCTATTTCAGAAAAATGTTGTTCCGGAGATTTTTTCAGTTGGTGCTTCAAGTGATTTAAAGAACCCTTGGTCAGTAAATTCATGACTTTAGCTCCACTTGATATCATCCAATCCACTGAAGTTCCTCCATCCACAAAAGTCAACACTTCTACTTTATTTAGATAACCATGAATGGCTGCCCACTCAGTGATTTTTTTCACTGCTTGAAACTCGCCATCAGAAACCCGAGCAGAGGCAATTTCAATCCGATCAACTTTCAATTCAGTTAAAAGTAATTGGGCTATTGTTAATTTCTCTGAAGCTGAAAACGACACCCCGCTAGTTTGTTCTCCATCGCGCAGAGTCGTGTCCATTATTTCTATGTGGCGTTTCAAATGCTTATCGGTTAAGTGCAAACTTAGCTATTTCACCTTTCATCGCTTGAAGATAATCGATATCATCAAAGCCATTTAATAAATTATTTTTCTTGTACCCATTAATCTCAAAAGATTCGGAAGCACCAGTTGAAACAATCGTAATGGTTTGTTCTGGAAGACTTATTTCCAATTCTGCCTTCGTATCTTTTTCCATCGCTGTAAATATTTGATGTAAAAATTCTGGACTTACTTGAACAGGTAAAACACCTACGTTGATCGAGTTGCCACGAAATATATCAGCGAAAAAAGAAGAAACTACGCAGCGAAACCCATAATCATAAATGGCCCAAGCAGCATGTTCCCGAGAAGAACCTGATCCAAAATTTTTCCCACCCACTAATATTTTACCTGAATAAGTAGGGTTATTTAAAATAAAATCAGATTTCGCTTGGTCATTTTTGTCATAGCGCCAATCTCTAAATAAGTTGTCACCAAAACCTTTTCGTTCAGTAGCCTTCAAAAAACGAGCTGGAATGATTTGATCCGTATCCACATTTTCTATGGGCAAAGGAACGGCAGAACTACGTAAAACTTTAAAACTATCGTAAGCCATAATAATCTTTTTAAATATTATAAAAATTGTCTTGGATCGGTTACAACCCCAGTAACTGCCGCTGCTGCGGCTACCAAAGGACTCGCCAACAAGGTTCTTGAACCTGGTCCTTGGCGACCTTCAAAATTACGATTTGATGTACTCACCGCATATTTCCCGGCAGGAATCTTATCGTCATTCATGGCTAAACAAGCCGAGCAACCTGGTTGGCGTAAAGCAAAACCCGCCTCTGTCAAAATATCATAAATACCTTCTTCATGTATTTGAGCTTCCACTACATGTGAACCTGGAACGACCCAAGCCGTTACATGATCCGCTTTTTTCCGACCTTTAACGATCGAAGCAAATGCTCTAAAATCTTCTATACGTCCATTTGTACAAGACCCAATAAAGACATAGTCGACTTTTTTGCCAATCATCGAATCATTCTCCTCAAATCCCATGTAATCTAATGACTTAGCATAACTAGACGCGCCACCTTCCAAATCCTTGGCTTGAGGAATATTTCTAGAAATACCCATGCCCATACCCGGATTGGTACCATAAGTAATCATAGGTTCGATATCAGAAGCTAAAAAAGTAATTTCTTTATCAAAATCAGAACCTGCGTCTGTTTTCAATGTTTTCCAATAAGCCAATTGCTTATCCCAATCTGCTCCTTTAGGGGCTAATTCTCGGCCATTGATATAATCAAAAGTAGTTTGGTCTGGAGCAATCATTCCACCCCTAGCACCCATCTCAATACTTAAATTACAAACCGTCATACGTCCTTCCATGGACATATTTTCAAAAACATCTCCTGCATATTCAACAAAATAACCTGTAGCACCTGAAGTTGATAATTTTGATATAATATATAAAG
This sequence comes from Cytophagales bacterium, assembly GCA_013205605.1. GTDB lineage: Bacteria > Bacteroidota > Bacteroidia > Cytophagales > Spirosomataceae > Aquirufa. Next base: position 5,488 of record JABMMK010000004.1, read on the forward strand.
CCACGTCTTTCGGCGTAACCCCTTTTCCTAATTGGCCATTCACATTAATCCGCATTTTAATCGGTTTAGGCTGCATAATACACTGCGAAGAAAGAACCATTTCTACTTCAGAAGTACCTATTCCAAAGGCAATTGCACCAAATGCCCCATGCGTAGAGGTATGTGAATCCCCACAAACGATCGTCATCCCCGGCAATGTAATTCCATTTTCTGGACCCACCACATGAACAATTCCATTTTTGGGATTCCCTAAACCCCAATGTGAAATGCCATATTTGCTTGTATTTTTCTCCAGTTGTAGCAATTGATTCGCTGATAAAGGATCTTCAACAGGAAGATGTTGGTTTATCGTAGGTGTATTATGATCTGCAGTTGCAAACGTTTTTTCAGGAAATAAAACACCAAGCCCTCTTTGCTCTAAGCCTAAAAAGGCTACTGGACTAGTCACTTCATGAATAAAATGTCGGTCTATAAAAAAAACATCTGGCCCGTCAGCAATTTGACGAACAACATGTGAATCCCAGACTTTATCAAACAAGGTTTTTGGGGAGTTGCTCATTGTAAAAATTTGATATTTTAATCTATTTAATTAAACCTAAACCCTAAAATTGCTATTTTTTTTGCAAAAAAGCAAAGAAAAAATACCTACAATCCGTAAAATTCCTAAAGATGGGCCAACCAAACAGGCATTAAATGGATGGCCTATGCGTAAAGTAAAAAGGATTTTCAATTTGTACCTTATCTCCTGACATGACCAGTTCCGCAGCTGAAATTCCCAATTGCTTAAAGTCGGTCGATATGGTGGAAATCCCTTGGCCAATCAATCTTTTGATTGGAGTTTCATTATAGGAAATGAGGCCTACGTCAACACCAATCTGTAATTTTTGAGCTAATATTTGATCTAACAAAATTATCAAATCATCCTCCATGACCGCTATAAACACATCACCATTCAGCAAGTTAACATTGGCCGGTGAATCCAACACAGCATAATCAAAAGCAAAGTCTTGGCAAAAACTTTTAAATCCATGAACAATTTCAATAGAATAATAATTATGAGATGGAAAAATCAAATTGATTCGATTATATTTTGCTAACGATTCCTTAGCCTCCAATAAGCTAGCATAAATATCTTTTTCAAAATTCTCATACACCATGGCAATTTGTCCAGTAATCCCTGGAATTTTCTTATCCACAATAATCAATTTCTCTTTAGGGAGGGTGTTGATTAATTTATAAGCTGCTAAATCATCCTCTAGAAAATGTGGAATGATTACAATGTGTGTATAATCTTTTTCTCTACGTTCAATAATTCTTTTAAACAAATTGAAGTCATTATTATATACGTAAAAATCAACTACCGCATTTTCTCCCAACTCTTTGACAAAAGCATCATATATAATTTTCTTATGCTCACTAAGCTTATTAAACAATAAAAAAATCCGATAAGTGACGGGGATAGAATCTACATTGATAAAAAATCCTTTCCCCCGAATCGAATCCACAATCCCAATAGATTTTAAATAATTATAGCCTTTTTCAACGGTAATCCTAGATATGTAATAATGAAAACTAACTTCATTGATGGATGGTAGAACATCCCCCTTTTTCATTTTATTTTTCTGAATAGCTTCAATAATCGAATTCGCCAATTGGCGATATTTCGGTGTCGAAGAAAATTCATCTATATGTATAAACTCAAAAATGGCCATAATTAACTAAATGAATTTCCTATGCCAACAATAATAACCGAAACTAAAATAACTACAATACCTGCCACGACTGTCCTATAAGTAGACTTCGAAACGCCATTCCATTCCTTGAAATAAATTCCCCAGAAATTTGACGTGATGATAATCGTAGCCATATGCAAAATCCATGAACTAGCTCCATTCCCTAATTTGCTCTCTCCCATTCCATAAAAGAAAAATTGCAAAAACCAGGTTGTTCCTGCCACGGCAGCAAATAAATAATTCATTCGCAAAGGAGAATTCTTGTTTAAATAATCCCCAAAAGTTTTATTGCTAAAATTCAAATACATACACCAAACAAAATTGGTCAGAAAACCACCCCAAAGCACCACTACAAAAATGACATTATTTTGAAACAAGGGGTCAGAGCCTTTTTGAACCGCTACTGCTGCCATATCTTTGCCAGCTTCAATACCAAAATTAAAACAAGCACTGCACAAACCTGAAATGGTGGCAACAATCAAACCCTTGGTCAAATCAAATTCCTTGATACTTTCTTGCTTCTGTTCTTGAGATAATTCATTCTCCTTCATCATCCCCGCTTTTCCACATAAATAAATGCCCAGAACACAAACCAAAATACCTAATAAGACAATTTGACCTCCAGTGCTTCCCACGATATGTGAAATAGTGTCACCTTTAACTTTCGCAATTTCTCGATAAATAGGAGGAACTAAAGCTCCAAAAATACTACATAGACTTAAGGCAATAGACATTCCTAAAGACATACCTAAATAACGCATCGCCAAACCGAAAGTCAATCCGCCAATTCCCCACAAAACTCCAAATACAAACGTCCATAACAAAACATTACTATCCGCATTCACAATGATTTCCATGAAATCCGGAATGGTTAAATAGGCTGCCAATAATGGAACAAAAATCCAAGAAAATATGCCACCAATAATCCACGCGCTTTCCCAAGACCAAACTTGGATTTTTCGATAAGGGATATAAAAACTACCCGAAGCAAAACCTCCTAAAGAGTGAAAGAATAAACCTAAAATAGAGCCCATGGAATTAATTTAAAATGTTAAATTTGAAATATAGTATAAAATATTCATCGGTAAATTATATATATATCCTCAAAATACTATACTTATGCCCCATATGAAAGCAAATAAATTCTCCATTAACGCAAAAATACGGTTGGGAATCATCGTTTTCCTATCGAGTTTCATTTTAATTTCTTTCATAAGTCAAAATCAAAATGATGACTGGGACTCCTATTTAGGTGGCTCTGACCGCAATCATTTCAGCACCTTGAATCAAATTACGAAAGATAATGTAGCCCAATTAAAAATTGCATGGACCTATTCTATGCCTGATTCGGGCCAAATGCAAAGCAACCCCATTATTTCCAATGGGATTTTGTATGGGATCAGCTCAGGACTTCAAGCATTTGCTTTAAATGCTGCCACAGGAAAACAAATTTGGAAATTTGGTGATCCATTAAAAAACTGGGCAAGTACCAGCAGAGGAGTTAGTTTGTGGAAAGGTGAACATGAAAATCGCATATTGTTTACGGCTGGGCCTAATTTATGGGCATTAGACGCGAAGACGGGCCAACCGATTTTATCTTTCGGTCAATCTGGAAAAGTAGATTTGCACGAAGGATTACCCAAAATTGCCCAAGATAAATTTATCATATCCAATACACCTGGAACGATTTATAAAAACTTAATCATTATGCCCGTTAGATTATCTGAAGGTGCAGACGCTGCTCCCGGCGATGTGAGAGCATTCGATGTGTTGACCGGGAAAATTGCCTGGACTTTCCATACGATCCCCTACCCTGGTGAATACGGATATTCCACTTGGCCTAAAGACGCCTATAAAAATGAGTATGTAGGTGCCGCAAATAATTGGGCCGGAATGGCCGTCGACGAAAAAAGAGGAATCCTATTTGTTCCTACTGGATCAGCTGGATATGATTTCTGGGGTGGAAATCGGAAGGGACAAAATTTATTTGCCAATTGCCTTTTGGCCTTAGATGCGAATACTGGAAAGAGGCTTTGGCATTTTCAAACCACACATCACGATATATGGGATCGAGACCTTCCCGCTCCGCCTAATTTGATAACCGTCATTAAAAATGGGAAGAAAATAGATGCCGTGGCGCAAATCACCAAACAAGGTTATGTGTTTGTTTTCGATCGAGTAAGTGGAAAACCTCTTTTTCCGATCATTGAAAAAAAAGTACCAAAATCGGAATTTTCTGATGAAAGCGCTTGGCCTACCCAACCGGTGCCTACCTTACCTAAACCTTATGCTAGACAATCAAATGAATTATCGAGCGAAGACATTAATCCTTATTCTCAAAATATAGCCCAACTAAAACAAACCATAAAATCAATAGATAAAAATTGGTATGCAGCGCCATCAAAAAAAGGAACCTTAATCCTTCCAGGATTTGATGGAGGGGGTGAATGGGGAGGTGCTGGTGCGGATCCTGAAAAAGGGATCATTTACATTAATTCAAACGAAATGGGTTGGATTCAAACGATGGAACCAGCTTCCACTAACCTAAAAGCGACGGGGGAAAACGTATATAAAACGTACTGTAAGTCCTGCCATGGTGCGGAATTACAAGGAAATATCAAAAGTGGATTCCCAGAATTGAATACCATTCATCAAAGAAGAAAGAAGGCATTTGTCAACGAAATAGTGACTCAAGGCAAAGGGATGATGCCCGGATTTGGCCAATTGACTGCAACAGAAAAATCAAATTTATTAGCCTTCTTATTTAAAGAAGCACCCAAAGAAATAGTAAGTGTTCAAGATTTAAAATCTAAAAATCTTCCTCCGTACAAAATGACTGGTTATAATAAATTTTTAGATGCGGAGGGGATGGCAGGAATCAGTCCTCCTTGGGGAACTTTAAATGCTATCGACCTTAATACAGGTAAATATCTCTGGAAAATTCCCTTTGGTGATGAACCTATTTTGGCAAAAAAAGGAATTAAAAACACAGGAGC
>JABMMK010000355.1 GCA_013205605.1 Cytophagales bacterium
GGCAGAAAGCGGGGGTAGGTTGATGGAAATGGAGAATGCCTTTCCTTGCCAATTGATTTCTTCGGTCATGACGGCGCCTGAAATAGGATAATCGCTACCACCATAAATTCCTTGGTCTGAATTGAAAATCACTTTCCAAACTCCGGGCAGAGGCACCCCAATTCGATAGTTTTCTCTTGGAATAGGCGTTAGGTTGAGAATGACGATGATTTGTTGCTTCGCTGTTTCACCCTTTCTTAAAAAGCTGATGACCGTGTTTCCCTGATCATTTCCTTCGATCCATTCAAATCCATCGTAGTCAAATTGTTTGATGTGGAGAGCAGGTTCTTGCCGGTAGAGTTTATTGAGTGCTTTGACGGTATTTTGAATGCCTTGGTGTGCGGGTAAATCGGTCAAATGCCAGTCGATGCTTTGATCGTGATTCCATTCGTTGGATTGCCCAAACTCACCCCCTTGAAAGACTAATTTGGTACCTGGGTGCATAAATTGCTCACTGAAAAGCAATCGGAGGTTGGCGAATTTCTGCCAATCGTCACCCGGCATTTTTTGCAGCAAAGCACCTTTCCCGTAAACGACTTCGTCGTGGGAAAGGGGAAGGCAAAAGTTTTCAGCAAAGGCGTATATTAATGAAAATGTTAATTCGTTAAGGTGGTGCTGGCGATAAATGGGGTCTTTTTGGAAAAACCGAAGGGTATCATTCATCCAACCCATCATCCATTTTTGACTAAAACCGAGGCCCCCTGCATGCACAGGTTTGGTGACTCCAGGAAAGCTGGTAGATTCCTCGGCAATCATTTGGATGTCGGGAAATTCTGCAAATATATGAGTGTTAAGGTCTTGCAGGAATGAAATGGAATCTAGGTTATGGTTTCCACCCAGTTCATTGGGTTCCCATTCCCCTTCATTTCGAGAATAATCTAAGTAGAGCATGGACGCCACGGCATCCACACGCAGCCCATCGATGTGGTATCGATCTAACCAAAAAGCGGCATTGGAAAGTAAAAAGCTTCTGACTTCTTTTCGACCATAATCGAATACATAGGATTTCCAGTCGGGATGATAGCCTTTTTTGGGATCAGGATGTTCGTAAAGACAGGTTCCGTCAAAATTCCTAAGTCCGTGCTCATCCCCTGGAAAGTGGGAGGGAACCCAGTCTAAAATGACTCCTATGTTGGCCTCATGCAACTTTTCGACTACATGCATAAATCCATGAGGATCACCAAATCTAGCCGATGGAGCAAAATAACCGGTGATTTGGTAGCCCCATGAAGGCGCGTAAGGATGCTCCATGATGGGCATAAATTCCACATGGGTGAAACCCATTTCTTGTACATAGGCCACTAATTTATGGCTTATATCTTCATAGGAGAGGTATTGATTGTCTAATGTTTTTTGCCAAGAGCCTACATGAACTTCATAAATGGACATGGGCGATTGTAGACTGTTGTAAGTCGGCCTATCCTTCATCCATGCTTGGTCTTTCCATTCTTTATACGTATTCCAAACGATGCTAGCGGTTTTTGGCGGAGTTTCGCAGTATAGACCAAATGGGTCTAGTTTTTCTAGATATTCTCCGGTTTTTGTTTTTATCCCAAATTTATAGGTTTCACCTGTGTGTACGTGGGGAATAAAGCCCTCCCAGATTCCTGAGGAGTCCCAACGAGGAAATAAGGTATGTGATTCTTTATCCCAAACATTAAAGTTGCCCAACACATATACTGAATGGGCATTTGGGGCCCAAACAGCGAAAAAGGTTCCTTTTACGCCGTCATGTATGATTTCAAAAGCCCCTAATTTTTCGTAAAGTCTTGAATGCTTGCCGTGTAAGAAAAGGGAAATATCGAAATCACTAAGAAGGGAATGGGGAAGAACTTGGGACATAAAGGCTTCTAAATCAATTGTTAGGCTAAAATAGCGAAATTTAATTAGATTTTTTATCTATTTATTTTAAACGAGTATTTTGAATCTTTATCAAAAACTTCTACCTTTGTGCCACCAAATTCAGTTTTGGTCCGTTCGTCTAGGGGTTAGGACACGTCCCTTTCACGGATGAAACA
>JABMMK010000356.1 GCA_013205605.1 Cytophagales bacterium
TCAACGGACTCTTGAAATGTGTGGCTATTTTTGTGCAAATGTTCCTTTCCTTCTCTTGCTCTAAATACAGGAATCATGCCAATGGATCGAAGTAAATATCCCAATATGGGATTTTGGAAAACATCTCCTCGGGCTAAAAAATGTATTTTTCTTGGATAAAATGCACCTATAATGACGGCATCTAAAAATGAATTAGGGTGGTTGGCCACGATTAAAAGGGGACCCTCGGAATTTAAATAATGAGGATTTACAATATTTACCTTGGGGCAAAATATCCTTAGCGCTAGCTTAACCCAAAATTTTAAAAAATAAACCACCCGATAAAATTTAAGTAAAATCTAAATAATAAAAACGCTTTGTGCAACGTTCTTAATTAGCTTAAATTTATGGGAATATTTATAAAAAATGGAAAAAATTGTAAAACAGTTGGCGGAATTGTCAACATATATCCCTCAATCCGATAGGCAAAATTTGGCTATTTCAAATGCCAACATTGGTTGGCAAATAGATCATTCTTTACGAGTAATGAATCAAGTTATTACGGCTTTACTGAGTTCGAATCCAACAGAATATAAGCCTAAATTTAATTGGCGCAAATCCTTCATATTCTTCACAAAGAAAATACCTAGGGGTAAAGTACGCGCGCCTAAAGGCGTTTTGCCCACGGAAGAAATTACGGAATCGAGTCTAATTTCAAGTGTTGAACAGGCAAACAAAAACATAGTTTTATTAGCGAATTGCAATCCAAACCACTTTTTTGTCCATCCCTTTTTTGGGCAGGTAAATGTTCGTGATACATTTGTTTTTATGGAGGTGCATACGGAACATCATTTGAAAATAATTAGGGATATTTGTAGATAAATTAACCAGTTTAAATAGATAATAAGCCGCCTAAATGAATAATTTTAAACACCTATTTTATTTGTTCGCAATTTCAATGTTTATATTGGCATGCAGCAAAGAAACTGTAGTAACACCTGCTGCCACAACCAATACCGGGACAACGACGACTCCCTCGACTCCAACAGTCTCTGCCACAGGATTTAAGTTGACAAGTACCGCGATAGCCAACGGTGTTTTATTAGACGCCTTTAAATGTGAAAAAAAGGTCAATGGCATTGAAAACAGCATTCCTTTGGCCTGGGAAAATGCGCCAGCAAAAGCAACATCATTTGCCATCACCATGATTCATTATCCTAATTCATCGGACAGTACCAAATACAGTAGTTATTTATTATTGTGGGGAATAGACAAAGCCGTGAATAAAATTCTCTATGCGGAAGCAAACAAAGGGACTTGGTTTATGGGGGTAAACAAGGATGGAAACAATATCTCATACACCTCACCTTGTTCTGCAGGTGTGGGAACGCATCAGTACATTCTGACTATTTATGCGTTATCGGAGACGCCAGCTAGTTTGCCTACAAAGAGCTCGACAGCAGTGACTTATGACGTTTTGACAAAGGCTATGTCAACGGTCACGGTTTTAGATAAAGCCAAATTGATTTTTAATAGTGTTTCGCCTTAATAAAAACGATTTTGGGGTTCACCCAATTGTGAACGCTTGTGACATCTTTCCAAATGATGGACTTGAATTTATGAAATAAAGGATTCACATAGCGAAATACAAATTAATTTCCCTTCCACTCGATAATTTCGTAACCTTGCACTAGATTTAAGCAAATCTAAAATTACATCAATAAACGAATATGGCAGATAATAACACATTAAAAGAAGAAGCCCTTCATTACCATGCGAAAGGTAGGCCAGGCAAAATTGAGGTAATTCCATCGAAAGAAACGGCTTCTCAAAAGGATTTGACTTTAGCCTATTCCCCAGGTGTCGCGGATCCTTGCTTAGAAATTGCGGCTAATCCAGAAGATATTTATAAGTACACGGCGAAAGGGAATTTGGTCGCCGTAATTTCCAACGGAACCGCGGTTTTGGGTCTTGGGGATATTGGACCTGGAGCGAGTAAACCTGTGATGGAGGGGAAGGGTTTGCTTTTTAAAATTTATGCGGATATCGACGTGTTTGACCTTGAGTTGAACACTAAAAATGTGGACGAGTTTGTTCGGACGGTCAAAATTTTAGAGCCCACCTTTGGCGGGATTAATTTAGAGGATATTTCGGCTCCGGAATGTTTTGAGATTGAGGAGCGATTAAAGGCCGAATTGGATATTCCGGTCATGCATGACGACCAACATGGCACCGCCATTATTAGTGCGGCGGCGCTTTTAAATGCGTTGGAGATTGTCAAAAAAGATATTTCAAAAGTAAAAATTATTATCAATGGTGCCGGTGCTTCAGCGACTTCTTGTACCCGGCTTTATTGTTCTTTAGGAGCCCAAAAACAAAACATTTTAATGTTTGATTCGAAGGGGTTGATACATCCCATTCGGACCAACTTAGACGGCCGGAAGGCTGAATTTGCCAATGATCATTTTTCGCCTGAAACAACTTTGACAGAGGCTTTAGTTGGCGCAGATATATTCGTCGGCCTCTCAAAAGGAGACATTCTCTCAGAAGAAATGATTAAGCCGATGGCCAAAGATTGCATCGTTTTTGCGATGGCAAACCCAACGCCCGAGATTGCTTATGAAAAGGCATTGAATGCGCGCAAGGATATTATTTTTGCTACAGGTCGGAGCGATTATCCAAACCAAGTGAATAACGTACTTGGTTTTCCATATATTTTTAGAGGGGCACTCGATGTACGATCTAAAGTAATCAATGAAGAAATGAAATTAGCCGCCGTATATGCGCTGGCTGATTTGGCGAAAAAGCCGGTTCCAGATATTGTTAATTTGGCGTATGGACAGGACAATATTGTTTTTGGTAGAGAATATATAATTCCTAAACCCGTAGATCCGAGGCTATTGATTACCGTTGCCCCAGCGGTGGCTTTGGCGGCGATGAAATCGGGTGTGGCCAAGCATCCCATTGAAAACTGGGAAGCTTACGAACTTCAATTGTCAAAGAGATTAGGCCTGGATAATACGTTGA
>JABMMK010000357.1 GCA_013205605.1 Cytophagales bacterium
AATATCTTCTTTGGCAAATTGAATAGCAGCCTGATGTTCATTAGCCTTCCCTATAAAAATATCTGAAATTTCTGGTTGGTATTCACTGATGGTCACGGGTATTCCCTGCTTAATTATTCCTGCTTTTTCAAAGGCAATTTCTTCTAATGAATTTCCTAAAATATCTTGATGATCATATCCAATATTTGTAATTAAGCATCCAAACGGCATAATGATGTTAGTGGAATCTAGTCTTCCCCCTAATCCTGTTTCAATGATGGCCCAGTCCACTTTTTGTTCTTTAAAATAGCAAAATGCCATAGCGACTGTCCATTCAAAAAAGGATGGACTAACTTCTTGAATAATGTTTTTTTTCTTGCTTACAAAAGAACTAACCCATTCTTTTGAAACTTCTATACCATTAATTTTAATTCTTTCCGTAAATGATTTTAAATGCGGAGAGGTATAAAGGCCTACCTTAAATCCATGTTCTTGCAAAATGGAAGCTACAAAATGAGATGAGCTTCCCTTCCCATTCGTTCCCGCTATATGCAAAGATTTAAATGAATGTTGTGGATTATTTAACTGATCGCATAATATGATAATGTTATCTAGACCTGGCTTATATGCTTTCTTCCCTTCCCTATGAAATACAGGCAGGGAATTATAAAGAAAATGGATTACCTCATCATAGGTCATCTCGTAGGCCAATGTGAATTAATTGGTAGGAACTATACGAATTGTTTTTAAGCCGCTGGCTCCTTCCCTTTTTCCTTCATCTTTGGGCTGGAACTTAGCTCCCTTGATTGCTTTCTTGTATTTTTCAGCAAGAGATAATTTTACATTCGTTTTTTCAATACGGATTTCAGTCACAAGCCCTTTTTCATTGACACGGATAAAGAATGTTATTTCACCAGTTTCATTACCATTGTCAATGGAGCTGATCACTGAAGTTGGGAATGTCCAGTTTTGAGCAATCGGTTTATCCCCAGCCCCAGATCCGCTGCCACCTGATCCACTACCATTTCCTGATCCAGTTCCTCCACCAGATCCCCCTTTACCTAAACCTGTACCTGATCCTGATCCCGAAGTGGTTGATTTAGCCGTTCTTTTACCTAGCGTAAGGTTTAAATCTATAACAGGTTCTTCAGGAACAACTTCTTTAGGCGGCGGAACAACTGTTGCCTTAACCGTAACCGGACTTTCTACATTGCTCGTTATCGGAGCAACGGTATTTTGTTGGACTACCTCAGTCTCTGATTGAATAATCTCTTTTTTTTCTTCTTTTTTGGGACTTGGAGCCTCCTGCTCAAAGGAGATTTCTCCCTTTGACCCTTCAGGTTCGAGCACCAAAGGCGCATTTGGATTTTCATTCCAAATTTTAACCGACCAAATAAGCAAAAAAAGCAATCCATTGAATATGATGGTAATAATCAATGCTTTAACCTGATTTTTACGTTCTAATTCTCTTTGTGCTTGATAACTAATATTCATATTAATCTTTTTTAAACACCCAAATGTCTATTTTTTTATCTTTTTTCAAGTGAGCAGCTTCCACATAGGCTAAATCCATGTTTTTGGCGCTTCCCAAACTAATCCTATAAAAGGTTTCATTCTCTAACTTGGGTAAAATAACTGCATTCTGAAAACCCTTTTGAATTAGTTCAGATTTACCTAATTCAGCTTTCTCTAAGGTTTTAAAACTGCCGGCAACCAAGAATATGTGCTCTGAAACTTCAATATTCTTTAAATTGACCTCTGGTTTTAATGCCTCATTTTCTGATTTAACATCTTCTAAATCGACTGAATTAATTGGTTTAGGTTCTGAAATGACTTTTTTCGTAGGTATGATTTTTTCTTGCTTGGACTCTTTTTTAATTCGTATCGTCAAAGGCGAAAAAGAACTGTTTACAAATTTCGAATTAGGTTCGGTTAAAATATAAGCTCCCATTCCGCCAACGATGAACGCTAAAAGTATATAAGCATAAAATTTCGATGTGATTTTTCTTGGCTCTTGTACTTCCTCAACCTCCTCTTTTGTCTGCATAGGAAGATCTTCTAGAGATTTTTCAACTGGCGCCTCAATTAAAACTGGTTTTTTTCTTGCACCCGTAGAAACTTGATACAAGCCAAATTGGTCTAAATCATAATTAAACGTCTGATTAGGTTCGAAAATTATTTTAGATTCATCCGTTAATGAGAATGTTCCTAAATTTCCGAAGGCTAATGGCTGATTTTTTCTCAAACCATCCTTCATTTCTTTTCCAAATGCTGCCACTGATTCAAATGCCTTTTTTTGAGAAATTACATTTTGTTTGGCAATGTGCATGGCTAATATCCCATCATCTGATTTTAATCGTTCATTAAAAGCAATGGATTTCTTTCTTGGATAAATAATGGCCTCTTTCTCGTCAAATTTAAAATCCTGTACATTGATCACAAATCCCCCAAAATTGGATATAATCACACAATCATGCTCTAAAAGCAAGGATTCAATCGCCGATATAAAATCAATATTTTGCATAATTAAAATGAATAGGCCACTCCCACTGTGTAATTTAAGCTTTGTTGAGGATAAAATAAATAGCGTTCATAACTTTTTCCTAAAATATTATTGGCACTCACAAATGCATTGAATTTTTTAGTGATTAAATAATTCACTTTTAAATTTAGGTCAACGATATCTGGCATCTTAACAGCTAGGCCATTCCGAGGATTAAATCCATATAAACCCCCCAAATAAAATACATCCGGTGAAACAATGATTCGATCTTTAAACGTAATGGAGTTGGTAAATGATAAATTCATCGCTGGCTTATGAAATGGCCTCTCCAAAGTTTTTGAATTATCCACAATTAAATTTTCATAGGTATTGAAATCATATTTTAAGATGGATAAAATCTTGTCAAAAATTTGATAGTTGATCTGGCCTGATAAATTAACTACTTGTACTTTTTTATCACCACCCGCATAAACCACATCAAAACGTGAAGAATCAGCTTTTGACGCCATGAAAAATCCTAAATTACTATATTCAGAATACCCAAATTTGATTTCAAAATCAAAATTACGTTCATTGGATCCCTTAATACCCCCATATATATTACTGGATTGTATGGTGTTTTTTAACGCGATGTTATTAGACATCCAATTATTTTCAGACACAAATTGATTCATGGAATTTAAATAAGTATCTGCACCAAATCCCGCAAAAATATGCACAAAGTCGGTCGGTTTAATATCTAATTTAACTATAGGGAATAGCCTAGTTTGATTTATGGATAGATTTTTATCCTTTTCATTGGATATATTAATGCCTGCAGTTACGGATACTCGGTTATTTTTATAATTAAAGCTTGGACGCACTCTGTACAATTCGCGTCGATTATTAGTGGCACTTGTGGTTATTTCAGATAAAACCATATCCCCATTTAAATAGGCGGAAATTTGATCTGTTACATGTAATACCGACTGGATTTTACTTTCCCATATCCATTCTCTATTATCAAAACTAGTCGATAAGTAATTCAATCCCGATGTAGCCGTATAATCGTATTTGGCATCTTTTTGAGCATTACCTATACTTCCTGTGTAGTGGAATTTATTATAGACAATATTTAGATCACTTAAATTACCTGTGAATTTTTTTTCATCTCTTCCATAAAAATTAGCTTCAGTTCTTTTGAAGCCAATGGAGCCGTCCAACAAATAATTTCCGGTAAAGGTTTTGCTATATAATTTAACTTCATTTTCATTTCGTGCAGAAAATGCGGTACCCACAGGCCCCCTTCTATTGGCATCATGATTCATATAAATACCTTGATATTGATTCTCTTTTGGTGATAGACCAAAATGTCCATTGATTAAGGTATGGCCATAATTACCTGCTCCCACCTTAATCATATTTTTAAACTTGGGCCCATAAGACGAAACTAGTTCATCTCCTTCTCGAGGGCCTATAATGGATGTCGTTAAAATAGCTGGACTTTTTACCTCCCATTTCCTTTCAACAAAATTATACGTCATCTTTCTACCCTTATTGGTATTCTCAACCTCCTCTAAAGCTTCGAAATTTCTAGATATTTCAGGCTTTAGTTCGATCTTACGCTCTTTCTCCAAAATAATATCATCATTCTGAATATTGCCCTCTTTTTTTTGTTGGCCATATACGATCGAATGGATACTCATGAGTAAAAGCAAAAACACTAAGAATATTGTGGCCTTTTTGAGTTGGATTGTCATATTCATCACTTAATGGGTAGACTTTTTAATTTGTTTTTGGCTAATTCAATGACTGCCGAATCACTTGAATTGTCAATGACCGATTTTAAAATAGCTTTTGCTTGAGGCAAATTCTTTAAGGAAACAAAGTTTTCGGCTAAGAGAATGTATGCTTTCCCAATCACCGCGTCAGACGCTTCCGCGAATTCATTTTTGAACTTCGTCGTAATCATGTCGCTTGACTCCTTGAACTTACCTTCGCCACTTAATAATAAGGCTAATTCATATTGAGCTTCTGCCCCTATTTCATTTTTATCTAAGGTAATTACTTTGGCTAACCATTGTCTTTTTGATGCAATCTGGGTAGAATCACTCGTAAACATATCGGCTAATGAACGCGTCAACTTAGCTTTTTCTTCTTTCGTGATATTGTTTAATGGCTCTATTTCGTTTAATAATGAAGCAATGGAATCCACATTTTTAGCTTCGTAGGTAATGGCGATGATTTTGTTCATGGCCATGGATTGTTGGTCTGCCTCCGTATTTTTCGACTTAAATAATCGATAAAATTGAATGGACTCTGAATATTTTTTTTGCCCAAATGATAGATCAGCAGCCCTTAAAATCACTTTATTTACCTGCGGATGTTCATTTTGATCCATCACTTTTTGGTAATATTGAATGGCTGTTAATGTGTCATTTATTTGGTCTGCTGCATCTGCCACCAGGTAATTCGCCTCTACAATATTCTCATTCGTTGGATACTTGGAAATAAAATCTTTTAAAGAACTAATTGCCTTGTCGAATTTCTTCCCCTCATATATAGCTCTTGCCGCACCATATTTTAAATCAATCGCGTCATTTTCAGACTCTGATTTGTTGGTACTTTGATAGGTATCTAAAACTTGGCCAAACTCCTCTGGTTTGCCCACTTTGATCAAGTTTTCTTGTAAGCCTACTAATGCATCTTTGGCGATTTTTTCCGTCGTAAATTCATTAACAATTCTCTTATAATCTTGAATAGCCAAATCGAATTTATCACTATTCGTGAAGGATTGAGCCCTTTTGAATAAAGCCTGAGCTAAAAACTCACTTGCTTTGGTTGCTGAGATTATTTCAGAGAATCCAAGTATAGCTTCTGCATATTTAGAGGCATTAAACAAAATTAAATTCTCTTGATAAAACGCTTCATCCGCAAATTTAGAATCAGGGAATCCAAGTCTTACTTGTTTCATCGCTGCCCTAGCCTCATTGCCTCTATTTAAGTAAATCAGCGTCATACCCTTCTGAAATAAGGCATAATCCTTTTCTGTTTTTGCGATATCAGCTGCTTGGCTATAATAATTTAAGGCATCTTCATACTTTCTAGACACCAAATAGGTATCTGCAAGCCGCAATAAAATAGTCGGATTATTTTTAGCATTGGGCGTCAACTTCAAACGATCTACATAGGTTTTAAACAAAGTATTTGCCTTACTAAATTCCTTGGTATTAAAATATGCAAAGGCTAATCCAATTCTAATTTTCTGTACAAACTCTTCCGATTTATTCGAACTTGACATTAAAGGCGTATAAATTTGAATAGCTTCTTCAAATTTCTTTTGCACAGATAGAGCTTCAGCTTTCCCTAATAAAGCTTTTAATTTTATTTCTTCTTTTTCAGCCACTAATATAGCTTCGTCGAAAAATTTAATAGCAGGTTCAAATTGGTTATCATTATAAGACCTTACTCCTAAATTATACGATAAGGTCTGATAGGCTAAGTTCAGCTTAGTTGACCTATTGCTAATTCCTTTTAAATAATTAACGGCCACTTCTAAATTATCAGAATTAATAAATGCATCGGCTACTAATTCAATGGCTTCTTCCGAATATTTGCTTTTGGGAAATTTAACATTGAAGGCTTGAATTTCATTAATTGTTTCAGATCCTTTTCCTAAATCCAATAATACTTTAGCATAATTAAAATAGGCATCCTCTTGAATCGCTGGATTAAAGGCTAAACTTCGGGCAACCTGAAACGCATCTAATGTAGCCACTAAATTTCCAGCACTTAATTGAGCTAATGCCGTAGTAAATGCAGCATATTGGCCTAATGAATCTTTTTTAGCCACTAAATCCTTTAATGTAACCGTGGCCTCATTGTATTTTTTCGTTTTAAATAAAGAAAATCCATATCGATATTGTGATAGAGGGTTGAACTTTGAACCCGTCATTTTCCCAAATGCCTCATAACTTTTAATCGATTTGTCGAATTGATTTAACTGGAATTGCACATCAGCGACCAGCAAGGCCAATTCATCTAGTCGATAACCCGTATTCTTCTTTGAAATGATGGGTTCGGCATATTTCAATAACTCATAGAATTTAGATTGATTGAAATAACATAAACCGATCCAATTCGGAATCTCTTTTCTGTATTTACTACTGGCTTCTGCTTTGGCAAAATCGACCGCAGCCTCTCCGTATCTTTTCTCACCAAAATTAATCACTCCCGCATAATAGGACGCGGAAAGGGCATATTCTTCCTCAGGTTCCACTTTGATTTCATTAAATACAGGTAAGGCTTCTAAGTATTTTTTTAATTCAAAATATGAAATGGCCAATTTGAATTTGGCTTCTAAATTTGTCTCAGAGGATCTACTTAGGTATTTTATCGCTTTGGCATAATCTCCATTGTCATAAAAAAAAGTACCAATACCTCTTAATAATTTAACGGCTTGAGGATGTTCAGGGTTATTTGCTATAAATCTTTCTGCTAAAATTTCTGCCTCGGGCTGACTCATATATAGAGAGCACATGGTCATATAATATTCAGCGAGCACTTTTTGACCCGATTGCTCATTGCTTAATGGTTCAAGACTACCTAAATACGCGGAAAATTCTTCTCGAGCCGCTACATAATTCTTTGAATCAAAGTATTCCTTCGCTTGTCTGAAATGTAGTGTATGATCTTTGAAACTTAATGTTTGTTGGGCTATAGAGCCAAAAGAAATAAATAAAAGGAGTATGAAGGGCAGCCAGCCAATGTGTGTATTTTTCAATTTCATTGTAAATGATTACAGCATTCGGATTAAAACAAAAATACGATTTTTCTTCAAAATTATTGCGTGTAATAAATATTTTTTTGTGACTATTATTACCAAATAATCATTATTTACTTTAACAATTGAGCTATTTATTTAAATTTACATAATGTGAAGATTCACCAACAAATTTAAACGTATGCAAAATCTAAAGCTTAAATCATTTGTGCTCACATTGGGCATTTTTTTCTTTTCCTATCCCCTATTTTCTAGCCCATTAAGTCATGTGATCAAGATGCCTGAGCCACAAACTCATTATTTTGAAATCACCTCGACGGTTGATTTGTCAAATACACCCTATAAAAAGTCTTTCGTAGATTTTAAAATGGCTGCTTGGACACCAGGATCCTATTTAATCAGAGAATTTGCAAAAAATTTGGAAGCAGTTAAAGCTGAGGCTAATGGAAAATCTATACCAATTTCTAAAATTAATAAGAATACATGGCGTGTAGCTTTAGGTCCCTCTACTAAGAAAATCCAAGTTACTTACCGGGTCTACGCCTTTGAATTATCTGTTAGAACCTCTTTTTTAGATGATTCACATGGCTATATTAATCCAGCAAATGTTCTGTTATATGTAAATGATTTTGCAAATCTTCCTCATGACATTCGTATTGAGCCCTATAAAAACTTTAAAGTGGTTTCTACTGCTTTAAAAGAAACAGGAAAATTTACGTATCAAGCGAAAGACTTGGATGAATTAATTGACTCCCCTATTGAAATTGGAAATCATAAAGTTTGGGATTTTAAGGTGAATGGAATTCCGCATCAAATTGCCTTTTATGGTACCACAAAGGTTGATTCAGTCAAATTTGTCGCTGACGTCATTAAGGTTTGCGAAGAAGCTCAAAAGGTAATCGGCGAACATCCTTGTGATCATTACTTATTCATCATGCACAATATAGGAAGAGGTACAGGTGGATTGGAGCATTTGTATTCTACGACATGTTCCGTTTCTAGGTCGGCCTATGAAAGCGAAAGTGGATATCAAGGGATTTTAGTTTTGTTAGCTCATGAATATTTTCATCTTTGGAATGTAAAGCGCATCAGACCTAAATCACTAGGACCTTTTGATTATGAAAATGAGAATTACACGCATAATTTATGGCTTTCTGAAGGTATGACGAGCTATTATTCAGGCGTTATCTTACAAAGGATGGGTAAAATCTCAAATCAGGGTTATGCCAATCGCATTGCTGTAGAAATTTCATCGGTTGAAAATACGCCTGGAAATCATCTTGAATCTGCCGCAGAGGCAAGTTGGGATGCGTGGATCAAATATTACCGTCCAAATGAAAACTCGCGCAATCAAACAGTTTCATATTAT
>JABMMK010000358.1 GCA_013205605.1 Cytophagales bacterium
AGTTTTTGCCAATTATTCTGACGATGAGGATATGGTGAAAAAATTGGCATCATTCAAATCACAAACCTATCAGGCCGACCTAAATGCCATTAAAGCCTTGGTTGATTTTGACCTAATTCGACAGTTGAAAAGTGCAGGGAATCGAGTATTTATTGTGACAGGAGGAAGTCGGCTCTCCATCGACCTATTGCTTAATATGCATCAAATTGCTGGTTTTTTTGACGGAATTATTGCCGCTAATGATTACACAAAATCCAAACCAGATCCAGAACCTTTTTTAACCTGTATTTCAAAATTCAATATTTCAGGCTTAACGCATGGAATCGAAGACTCAATGCAAGGCATAGAAAGTCTTAAAAATGCAGGAATATTTGCTGTTGGAGTTCATAACCCAAAAATTGCCAAAAAATCAGATTTGTACTTTCCTGAAATAAATGAATATTTAACATATTTAATTGCCCAAGGATGAAAAAAGTCATCGTAATTCCTGCCGCAGGTAAAGGAAGTCGCCTCGATAGCGATTTGCCAAAAATATTTACCGCTATTTATCAGTCCAAATCAATTTTTGACTTGATTGTGGAGCAAGGAACCTCGCATGTGGACGAAATGATTTTACTTTTAAGTCCGAGTGGAAAGGAATATTTTGATCTTCATATCGCCTCCTCCGCACCCAAAAATGTACATGTTTGGGTACAGGAATCTGCCACAGGAATGTTTGACGCGATGAATCAACTATTTGAATCGCTCTTACATCGCCAGGAAGATTTTCAAGTAATTGTGCAATGGGGAGACCAACCGTTTTGTGATGCCGAATTGCACCAAACCCTGTTTTCAGACCTGAATAAATTCGAAGTGTCTGTTCCACTTGTTTGGGTTTCCTCTCCCTATGTTCAGTTTAAATTAGGTTCCCCATTAGCCGTTTGGGAAAGTAGGGAAGGCGAAAAATGTGATGCTTTCGGATTTAAAGATATGGGGATTTTTGCCTTTACCCGTGGGTCCATTGACGCCGCATGGCCATTGTATAAAATCAATGCGCCCTTTGGGAAAGTTACGGGCGAACGAAATTTTGTTAAATTTTTTGAAACCATTCAGCAAAAAACTGAGATTTTTTGGCGCTTAGATCAGCCTTATTATAAGTCTATTGGAATCAATACCCCCGAGGAACTAAATGAAGCTCATTTATTTTTAAGCCAAAAAGAGCAAATCCAACAAGGTTCTAGCGATAAATCGTAAATTTGTCGATTAACAATTTATTATGCATTATTTAGTTACTGGCGGCGCCGGATTTATTGGGACTCACTTGTCTAATTACTTGATTTCTTTAGGTCATCAAGTGACTATTTTAGATGACATGTCTTTCGGTGATCCCACTAAAATTCACCCTAAAGCCAATTTGATTATTGGTAAAATTGAAGATAGCAATTTGTGCCTAGAGGTGACTAAAGATATAGATGGCGTGTTTCATATGGCGGCATTTTCCAGAAGTGGTCCATCTTTTGATATGCCAGAACAATGCCATGAAAGCAATGCTTTAGGGACTTTAAATATACTTCAAGCGTGTAAAAAAAATGGGGTTAAACGTTTCGTATATTCCGGATCGTCAACCTTTTATGGCAATAAAATGGGGGTCCAAAAAGAAGGAGATCCAGGAGATTTTCTGAACTTTTATGGACTTACGAAGCATGTGGGGGAATTGTATGTGCAGCAGTTTTATCGAAATTTTGGACTTGAATGTAATATTTTGAGATACTTTAATGTGTATGGTCCAGGCCAACCAGCCACCGGGGCGTATGCACTAGTTCTCGGAATTTTTATAGATCGATTTAAAAAAGGGGAGAGACTTGAAATACATGGATCCGGCGAGCAAAGACGTGATTTTATTCATGTCTTGGATATCGTCAAAGCGAATGTTGCCGCGATGAATTCCGCGACCGTCGGTGAAATTTTTAACATCGGCTCGGGCGTCAATTACTCCATAAAAGAATTAGCTAATTTCTTCCCTATTGAAAATTTTCATACAGAAAGGAGATCTGGGGACGCGGAAGAAACGTTAGCCGATATATCAAAAGCTCAAAAATACTTAGATTGGAATCCGGAAATATCCCTTGAACAAGGAATACGCCAACTCATCGAAGAATGAAATCCATCAGCATCGTCACCGCAGCCTTTAACGAATGCCCCGGAATAATCCAGTTGGCAAACGAATGGCTGACGTTTTTCGATCAGCATCCCGATATATCCGAAGGAGAAGTGATCATTTGTGATGATCACAGTGATTTGCTCCAATATGAATCTTTACGCGACGCCTTCATCGGAAATCATCAAGTGACCATCTTGCGAAATGAGGTCAATGAAGGACCCGGGTTTTCATTTCAAAAAGCCATTGCTCAGGCCAAAT
>JABMMK010000359.1 GCA_013205605.1 Cytophagales bacterium
TACATGGACAATTAAAAAAAGAAATAGGGCAAATAAAAGGGTTTTAGGAGTTCCCCCATGCACTTCGCCTCTTGAGACTAAGGTAATTGCCGCGATATAAATTAAGGGGATAAAGATCAAGTAGGCGTAGGTAAAAGTGCCAATTTCATAGACGCTCATTCCTAAGAGTAAATTAAATGCTCTACACATACCCATATTGATCGGGCCAAAAATGGACATGTGCTTGCCTTTCCAATCGTAAAATAAAGCACAAATACTAATGATAATAGCAATAAAACCACTTAAGCTGCTGTGCCAAAATGCACAAAATATACCGGTGGATAACAGTAAAATTCCGCCCAATATGGCCTCAGATTTCAATATTCTTCCACTGGGCAAAGCGCGCTCCGGCCTTTCTGTTTTATCTAAATCATGGTCAAATACATCATTGAAAACAACACCACCTGCATATAAGCACATGGTGGAGATGCCTAAAAATAGAACTGAATTGATGTCAATTAAATTGAATAAAAATCCGACGATTGACATCCCAGCTAAAACATCTGTTAAAGACGTAATGACATTCGCGGGGCGCATTAGTTCAATGAATGCTCTGATTTTTGCTTTCATCAACGAATGATCATGGAGTTTTTATTGATTCTAGGTGCTTGTCCTCCTCTAAGCACGGTGTTGCCATTGAATTTTTGCGATTGATCAATTTCTAGTCCATGAATAAAATCACCTTCATTGATTTGACCACTTTGGGAAAAAGCGTCCAAGGCATTTTGGTAGGTAACTTGGCGAATGGTCTCTACATCGATGCCTTTAATTTTCATTAAAGCAGCTGTTTTTGGAATGGCCAAAGGATCCGAAATTCCCCAGTCAGCTGCGGAATTGACCATGATTCGAGTAGACCCATATTCTTTGACTATTTCGACCATTCGTTCATTGCCCATTTTTGTAAAAGGATAAATGGTGAATGCGGCGTAAAACCCCTGATCCAATACTGACTTTACGGTTTCTTCATTATTATGATCTATAATGACCATTTTAGGGTCTAATCCATGCTCTAAAGCGATGGCCATACTCCTTTCAGTCCCTTTTTTCTTATCACGATGCGGCGTATGTACTTGTACGGGCAGGTTCATTTCCTTCGCCATTTCTAATTGGGCTCGGTAATATTTTTCTTCAGCAACTGTTTGATCATCAAAACCGATTTCACCCACGCCTACCACTCCTTCTTTTTGGAGAAATAGGGGAAGGATTTCCATCACTTGTTCGGCAAGCGCTTCATTATTGGCCTCCCTAGAATTCAAACCAATGGTACAATAATGTTTGATGCCAAATTGGGACGAACGGAATCTCTCCCAACCCACAAGACTCGAAAAATAATCTTTAAATGAGGCTAATCCAGTTCTCGGTTGGCCTAACCAAAACGCCGGTTCTATCAGCGCAACCACTCCTGCATCAGCTAATGCTTGATAGTCATCTGTGGTCCTCGAGCTCATGTGCATGTGAGGATCGAAAAATTTCATCCCTTGTGTGTAGCTCATGAAATCGTGATCGACCACAGTTGCTGTCTCTTTTTCTTCTGTTGATCCTTCAAAATGGGAAGGATTCATTTCCTTTTGATGTGGGTTTTGACACATATTTTTAAGCTTGATATATAGGTTCGGGCAATTCTAATTCTTTCCATTGCCCCTTTGTACTTCCTGGTTGGGCTATTTCTTTGTTGACCAATTGTGCAGCCAGAACATCTCTAGGATTATCTGATTGTGCTAATTTATTAATATCGCTCAGCAAATTTTCATTCATAAATTGGGGGACCAATCGCCAAACTTGGGATGGAACTCGCCTTCCGGCTGCCCATCTTTCATGCGCAAAGTCTGATAATGTATCTGCAAGTGCTTGGTTCGACCTGTTTTCTAAGTCGTAAATTCGGTGAATGGCCTTGTCGTTAAATATACATTTTAAAACCATTTGGTTCCAGGCTAATTCCGAAAAATACAGGCTTGGATATGGATTTTCGAAAGCGATCGATTCAAAAACGGAGCCCATATTAGACCTTACGGCATCTGTGGCTCTTAATAAAAACTGGGTCGGATTTTTTAAGGCAGGCAGCGCTGAGTGTAATGCAACTGCTTCATTGATTTCTGCTGTGTCAAATAACAAATTGAGTTGGTCTGTGCCATCTTTCTCTGATAGTAGGCAAACAATATAAATACGAACTAATTTTTCAAGGGTATAATTCTGCCAAGACCAACCGTTAATGATATTTGTTCGGTTGTTTATCGGAGTTTTTGAAATAAATCGCGGGGTCATGACAAACGCTAAAGCGAGTTCCTTGGCAATTCCTTTCGATTTTGATGTTATCCAAACGGTTTCTGTTGGGTTTGCAAATCGTAAGATCTCCTCTAGAATGGCTGAACTGTAGATCAATTTAAATATGTTTATAGGTTGTAGTAAGGCGAATTTATAAAATTATGCTTGTAAGTTTATCATGATTTTTGTCAATTTTATAAAGCCTTCAAATAGATTCGACGCTGTTAGATTAAATTCTCTTCTTCCGTAATTTTCAAGGGACCTTTGGTCAGAAAAATAATTTTTGGTAAATATTTGGTTAAAATGTATACTTTTTTAGAAAAGGTTAATTGGTTACTAATGTCGTTTCGTTCGGATTTCTTGTTTAATATATTAATGATTATTTTCCAAATCCAAAAAATGGGCAGCAGTACCCAATAATTAATCATGATGATTAGATAGCTTAAAACCCCGTAACTTTTTCTTATCCACAATAAATTTGATAGCTGGACTTGCAAATTAAACCGGTTGACAAATGAAGTATTTTTATTCCTGTATGGGTTTTCATTAATTAAATGAATGATTTTAACATCATTAAAATATAATAATTTTCCAAGTTTCGAGAGCCTTTGGCAGAATTCTACGTCTTCCGCATATAGAAAAAAGTCCTCATCCCATTGGCCTGATTTTATTGCATTTTTTTTGCTAACTAATAAAAATGCGCCAACTAAATTATTCGTTTCGTTATTATTTTCAAATGATTCTTTGGGTAACAAATTTTGAAAAACATTTTCAGTGATTTGAGAATTAGGAAGGATGAATAACTGCCTTCTGATTTCATTTTGAGTCCTGAAATATGGAATTTGATTTCCATGAACATCGATTTGGATAGCACCTACGGCTACATTTTGCGGATTTGATTTTAAATAAATTAATGCTTTTTCAATCGATTCATCCACCAAAAGTGTATCTGCATTTAAAAACAAAACATATTCACCACTAGCTAAATTTATTCCTTTATTGTTTGCCTTTGAAAAACCAGCATTATAACCTAAGTCTTCCCATATCGTTGTCGGAAATTCATTCAGCACATCAGTGTTTTTCCCTTTGACAAAAGAATTATCAATCACGATAACTTCGTAGGAAATATTTTTAGTGTGTGTGGAAATGCTTCGTAAGCAATCTAGAATTAGAGATTCACTTTTATAGTTTACAATTACGATGGAAAGTGTCATTTAGATAAAATTAATCGAAGCAATGATATTAAATAATATTAGTATAAATTTAAATTAAATTTCTGAATTCATTTAAAATAGATTTTCATGCTCCGTTTCTTTTCATCCATTTTATTCATTGCATTGTTTGCAACGAATGGATTTAGTCAGGCACAAAACTTCACGTTTGAGGCCATTAAATCACATCCATTTCCTACTGAATTAATCCGTTCAAACAAAGGCAATAAGATTGCTTGGGCTATGGATGAGAAAGGAATTCGCAATATTTATGTGGCTGAAGAGCCCATTTTCGAGCCTCGAAAATTAACTTCTTTTTCTGAAGATGATGGGCAAGAATTAACATCGATATCCATTTCGGATGATGGAAAATGGGTTTTATTTGTACGTGGGGGAGATCATGGCGCTAATTTTGATCATTTAAAACCTATTAATCCATTTGGAAACCTTGAGCCCCAAACGGTTCGCGTGATGCAAATAGCCTTTGCCGGTGGACCTATTCGAGTTATTTCAGAAGGGGATGAACCCGTTATTTCTCCTCAAAATGATGTAGTCGCTTACATTAAAGAAGGACAGCCATGGATATGTAAATTGGATACCAATAAAAACGAGGATTTTTTAGAAGCCCCTGTGAAATTGTTTAAAACGAGGGGTACCGTATCTCAATTAAAATGGTCACCCGATGGCTCAAAAGTTGTTTTTGTAGCAAATAGGGGAGATCATTCATTTATTGGATCGCTGACGATTGGGAATAATCAAATCCAATGGATTGATCCATCATTTGCTCGAGATATAAGTCCTCGTTGGTCCCCGGATGGCAAAAGTATAGCATTTATTCGTACACCAGCTTTGGGTGGTCAGTCTGATTCATTGACCCAACGTAAAAAAGTTTTTTGGAACATTCGTACCGCTCCTATAACTGGAGAAAACTCTAAATTAGTTTGGGAGGCCCCTAAAACAAATCGGGGATCTTTACCTACAACTCACGGGTCGACAAATTTATTTTGGGCTACCCCTAATGTGATCACATTTACTTCTTACCATGATGGTTGGCCTCATTTATATTCCATTTCTCCCGCAGGTGGTGCACCTTTGTTATTGACACCCGGTGAATTCATGGTGGAACATGTCAGTTTAAGTTTGGATGGAAAAATTCTTTTTTGTGATGTTAATACGGGTCCTGATGCTTTGGATAAGGATAGAAGACATATTCTACAAGTATCTGTTGATAAGGCTGATATGAAAGTATTAACACCAGGAAATGGCAATGAGTGGACGGCGATGGCTTTGTCAAATAATAAGGATATTGTCTATATCGGATCAACGCCACAGAAAGCACCCCAAGTAATTTTTAAGTCTGAAGGTGCATCGCCAAAATCATTGACTGCCTCATTATTTCCGGTGGAATACCCTGAAAAATCTCTTATTGAACCTAAGCAAGTAATATTTAAATCTCTTGATGGCTTAGCTGTACATGCTCAGATCTTCGATAATTCAAATGGTACACAGAAAAAACCGGCTATTATTTTTGTGCACGGTGGTCCACCTAGGCAAATGCTTTTAGGTTGGCATTATTCTGATTATTACGCAAATGCGTATGCTTTGAATCAATATTTAGCCAATCTTGGATTTATAGTTTTATCTGTGAATTACAGGTTGGGTATTGGATATGGGTATGAATTCCAACACCCTAAATCAGCTGGGCATTTAGGAGCCTCTGAATATTTGGATATTAAAGCAGCGGGCGAGTGGTTAGCTACACAGTCGAATGTGGATGCGAAAAAAATAGGTATATATGGAGGTTCTTATGGAGGTTATTTGACAGCTTTAGGCTTAGCAAGGGATTCGAAATTATTTGCTGCCGGGGTCGATATTCATGGCGTTCATGATTGGGCAAACCAATTAAAAGCTGAACCATTGGCGGATGAATTTCATAAAGCACCAGATGCGGAATGGGCAGCTAGCTTGTCGTTTAGATCTTCTCCCGTATCTTCTCTTGCTACTTGGACTTCTCCAGTATTCATTATTCATGCGGATGATGATCGCAATGTTCCATTTAATCAGAGTGTTGATCTGGTGAACCGACTAATGAAACGTAAAGTTGCTGTGGAGACTATGGTTATTGTGGACGATACGCATCATTGGTTTAGATTTTCAAATACATTGAAAGTATTTAATGCCACGGCAAATTATTTAAAAGCAAAGCTTTTGAAATAGGTTAAACACTGTTTTTGAATTAATTTTGTCTTATGGATGAAAGACCGATTACTGACTGGTTGCCTTTGACTAAAAAGGAAGTAGAGAAAAGAGGCTGGGATGAGCTTGATGTCATTTTGATTTCAGGCGATGCTTATGTGGATCACCCTGCTTTTGGCACTGCGGTGATTGGCAGAATTATGGAGAGTGAGGGGTTGAAGGTGGGGATAGTCGCGCAGCCCAATTGGCAAGATGACTTGCGAGATTTCAAAAAATTAGGTAAACCCAAGTATTTTTTTGGTGTTACGGCTGGTTGTATGGATTCGATGGTGAATCATTATACGGCCAATAAGCGCTTGCGTTCAAATGATTCCTATACACCGGGAGGAGAATCAGGATTTAGACCTGATTATGCGACCACGGTATATTCCAAAATATTAAAAGAGATTTATCCTGATGTACCTGTTTTAATCGGGGGCATTGAGGCTTCATTACGTCGAGTAACTCATTATGATTACTGGGCGGACAAATTATTTCCTTCGGTTTTAGTGGATTCCGGAGCGGATATGTTGGTCTATGGAATGGGGGAGCAGCCACTGCGCGAAATTATGCGAGGGGTTAAAGAAGGTAAAAACTTGCGTGATTTGACGCACATTAATCAGGTTGCTTTTTTACAATCAAAGGCTGATGCTTTACCGGCAACGGATTGGGAAACTGTAGAGTTGTCCAGTCATGAGGTTTGTTTGGAAGATAAAATTAAATATGCTTCCAACTTTAAAATTGTGGAAGTGGAATCTAATAAATGGCAAGCGAATCGAATTACGCAGGCCGTTGGCGATGACATATTAGTTATCAATCCCCCATTTAAGACGATGGAGGAGGTTGAGATGGATAAATCCTTTGATTTACCATATACTCGATTGCCACATCCTAAATATCGCAAGCG
Organism: Cytophagales bacterium; assembly: GCA_013205605.1. Lineage (GTDB taxonomy): Bacteria > Bacteroidota > Bacteroidia > Cytophagales > Spirosomataceae > Aquirufa. Next base: position 6,655 of record JABMMK010000359.1, read on the forward strand.
TGGACCGATTCCTGCTTTTGAGATGATTAAGTTTTCTGTGAATATGCACCGAGGATGTTTTGGGGGTTGTAGTTTTTGTACTATTTCAGCTCATCAAGGCAAGTTTATTGCTTCTAGGAGCGAGGCGTCGATCATGAGGGAGGTTGAGCAGATTACTAAGGCTCCAGATTTTAAAGGGTACATTTCTGATTTGGGTGGACCTTCGGCCAATATGTATAAGATGAAGGGGAAAGATGAGGCAATTTGTGCTCGGTGCGTGAGTCCATCATGCATACACCCTGTGATTTGCAATAATTTGGACACCTCACATAAGCCCATGACTGAAATTTATCGGAAAGTCGATGCACACCCAGGAATCAAGAAGGCGTTTGTTGGCTCAGGTGTGCGCTATGATTTATTAGTCGATGATTTCAATAAAAATAATCAAGATGGTAACCATGATGAATACATGGAGCAATTGATTACTCGGCATGTGTCAGGTCGATTAAAGGTGGCTCCGGAACATACCTCAGATGCCACTTTACGTGTAATGCGTAAACCTTCGTTTAAATATTTTCATGCATTTAAAAAGAAGTATGATGCTATTTCGTCAAAATTTGGCTTAAAGCAACCTTTAATTCCGTATTTCATTTCATCTCATCCGGGTTGCGAGGAAGAAGACATGGCAAATTTAGCTGCAGAGACAAAAGATTTAGGTTTTCATTTAGAGCAGGTGCAAGATTTTACACCTACACCCATGACGGTGGCCGAGGTGATTTATTATTCGGGAGTACATCCTTATACTTTGCAGCCGATTAAAACAGCTAAGACTAAAGAAGAAAAGCAGAATCAAAACAAATATTTTTTCTGGTACAAACCTGAGTACAAAGATTGGATTCGCAATCGATTAACTTTTCTGAAGCGTCCTGATTTAGCACAAAGACTATTAGGTTTTAGGAACAATAAAAATACGTGGGATAAGAAATAATATTCATTTATAAGTGCCTATATCCAATTAAATTAGACAAAATGAGTGAAAAAGATGAGTTGATCGTTTGCGATAGTCATGGAGCAATTCTAAAAGAAGGGGATTCGGTTACGGTGATTAAAGATTTAAAAGTGAGGGGCTCATCGGGTATTATTAAAAGAGGCACGATGGTGAAACATATTCGTTTAACGGATAATACGGATGAAATTGAAGGCAAAGTAGAGAAATCTGTGATGGTATTGAGGACTGAGTTTTTAAAGAAAGCATCAGTTAATGAATCGGGTAATTCCACTTCCATTTTATTTAGTGTTTAAAAGTAAAAAAAAATTATCAAGGTCGAAACCCTAAATATTTCTACTTACACACTTTGGGGGATGGTGCCAAA
>JABMMK010000360.1 GCA_013205605.1 Cytophagales bacterium
CAATTAGAGGTTTTATTAAAACCTTATTCTGTCGGCTTGTCGACGCCCATCGCTAAATTTCCCAGAGAGGCTCTGGAACTTATGTTATATGGTACGGATGAACCTGTCCCCGTGCCTTCAAAAAAATATTTGGGGACCGAGTGGAGTACCAAATATGATGGAATTATTAATTTTCTGAAGCGCCAACAAGATAACGGGTCTGAAAAAACGCAAGACTGGTTGAAGGATTTTTTGGAGATTAAAATTTGTCCAGACTGTGATGGCTTTAGATTGAAAAAGGAATCCTTGCATTTTAAGATCGATGGGCATCATATTGGTCAGTTAGCCCAAATGGATGTCAGTGATTTGGCCGAGTGGTTTTCTAATTTGGAAGAAAGAATTTCCGACCGACAAAGACAAATTGCGACAGAGGTATTAAAAGAAATTAAAAAGAGAATCGGCTTTTTGACTCAAATAGGTCTTACTTATTTGACCCTCGACCGACCGATGAAAAGTTTGTCTGGCGGAGAATCCCAACGAATTCGTTTGGCGACTCAAATCGGAACACAGTTGGTAGGCGTGCTTTATATCATGGATGAACCATCCATCGGCTTACATCAGCGCGATAATGAAAAGTTGATTTTAGCCTTAAAAGATTTACGCGACTTAGGAAATTCAGTGCTTGTTGTTGAACACGACAAAGACATGATGCTTGAGTCTGATTACATTTTGGATATCGGACCTGGGGCGGGTCGACATGGTGGCCACATCATTGGTTTTGGGAGTCCTTCGGAATTTTTGAAATTAGGTACGCCTACCGCAAAATACCTCAATGGGGCGTTGAAAATTGAAGCGCCAAAGGTTCGGAGAGCTGGAAATGGAAATTCAATTGTGCTTAAAGGCGCACATGGAAATAATTTAAAAAATGTAAGTGTTGAATTTCCTTTAGGTAAATTTATTACGGTTACTGGTGTTTCGGGATCTGGAAAATCGACCTTAATTCATGACACTTTGGTGTTAAAATTGAAGCAATTTTTTGATCGAACCAAACGTGAACCCTTGCCTTTCAAGTCTATCACGGGCTTAGAATTTATCGATAAAGTTATCGAGGTAGATCAGTCGCCTATCGGCAGAACACCACGTTCAAATCCTGCGACTTATACCAATATGTACACGGATATCAGGACTTTATATTGTGAATTACCTGAATCAAAAATTCGAGGCTATAAGGCAGGTCGATTTAGTTTTAATGTCAAAGGGGGTCGCTGTGAAGGTTGCGAAGGAGCGGGTAGGAAAAAAATTGAAATGGAATTTTTACCTGATGTATTTGTTGAATGCGAAACATGCAAGGGAAAAAGATTTAACCGCGAAACCCTGGAAGTTCGTTTCAAGGGGAAATCGATTTCAGATGTATTGGATATGACGGTGGAGCAGGCGCTCGATTTTTTTGAGCATCAACCCCGAATTTTCCGTAGGGTTCAAACCCTATCCGAGGTGGGTTTAGGCTACATTACCTTAGGTCAGCATGCGACGACCTTATCTGGAGGTGAGGCGCAAAGGGTTAAACTAGCGGAGGAATTGTCAAAAAAAGATACGGGTAAGACTTTGTATGTGTTAGACGAACCTACCACAGGATTGCATTTTCAAGATGTCAAATTACTCTTAGATGTGTTGCAAAAATTGGTAGATAAAAGCAATACCGTTTTGGTGATTGAACATAATATGGATGTGATTAAAGTATCGGATTATATTGTTGACATGGGTCCAGAAGGAGGAAATGCTGGGGGCCAATTGCTTATTTCGGGGACGCCGGAGCAGGTGGCGAAAGCTAAAAATAGCCATACAGGAAGATTTTTGAAAAAAGAACTTTAGCCTAGATTGATTGGATCTTCCAAGGTAATTTACTTAAGATAAAAAATTACCTGAAAATATGATCAATTTGGTTTTTTTCTAGCTTAAATTTATTTAGTTTTCGACTTGAAATTCTTGCCCAAATGCTCTCTCTAGACATGAGCGTTTTTTGTTTAATAAATGGATATGACTTATTTTTTTCAATTTCTTTTTATCGCTTTGTTGGCTTCCATGAGTTATTTAATCGCGATGCGATTTAAAGGAATATTGGCCACGATTCGATTGTCGCAGCCTATCCAATTATCAGACCAGCCGGCCGAACGCTGGAAGCGAGTATTTCTTCTAGCTTTTGGCCAAAAAAAGATGTTCCAAAAACCTTTTGTAGGTTTCATGCATTTCTTGATTTATATCGGTTTTGTTTTAATTAATGCAGAAATTCTGGAGATTATGTTGGATGGAATTTTGGGAACACATCGATTGTTTGCTCCATTTTTAGGAACACTGTATCCCTTGCTTTTAAATTTTTTCGAGCTCCTAGCTGGCGGTGTATTTCTAGCTTGTTTAGTATTTTTTGCGCGTCGGGGTATTTTCAAAGTCCGACGTTTACAATCTGAAAATCATTCAGAATTAAAGGGGTTTCCGATCCGAGATGCCTACACTATTTTAATTGTCGAGTGTGTGTTGATGATGGCCTTGTGGACGATGAACGCGGCAGATGCGGTCTTACAAAGTCGAGGAGTCGAACATTTTCAAGCCGTAGGCTCATTCATCGTCTCAGAAAATTTAATTCCATTCTTGGATTCATATAGTACGGAAGCCTTGTATTTATTAGAACGAATTGCTTGGTGGTTTCACATCGCCGGCATCTTGGGATTTGCACTTTATGTGACTTATTCGAAGCATTTACATATCTTTTTTGCATTTCCTGCGGCATATTATTCTAGTTTAAAATCACCCGCTTATATTCCTAGTTTGGATTCGGTCACCCATGAAGTCAAATTGATGTTAGGTCAAGCCGTATTGAGCGAAGCCGCGCCGACCAACCTTCGATTTGGGGCCAAGGACGTTATGGATTTGAATTGGAAAAATCTTTTAGACGCCTACAGCTGTACTGAATGCGGCCGCTGTACGGATCAGTGTCCGGCCAATCAAACGGGTAAATTATTATCTCCTCGGAAAATAATGATGGATACGAGAGATCGGTTGGAGGAAGTGGGGGTGATTTTGTCTAAAAACAAAGGCCAATTTGTTGATGACGGCAAATCATTATTGGATAAAATCAGTGGGCAGGAATTACGCGCTTGTACCACTTGCCAAGCGTGTGTGGAGGCCTGCCCGATGGAATTGTCGCCCCTAAACATTATTTTAGAATTGAGAAGGTACCAAATCATGGAAATGTCGGATGCTCCTGCGGCATGGAATTCCATGTTTTCAAATATTGAAACAAATCAAGCCCCCTGGAAATTTAATCCTTCGGATCGAATGAATTGGGCAAAATCATAAGCAATGAAAAAAATATTAATGGCGCTGGTTGCTCTTATAGCTATTTATTTTGTGGGTCCACAGCCAAATGCACCGGTGTTAAATGCGAGTCCTACTTGGACTCAAATTCCGGATTCGATGACGCAAATATCCGAGTTTATCCAACAGAAGGAATTAGGAAATAAGGAGTTAAAACCTGGTAATGAAGCAAAAATTATTTGGGCTGATTCCTTACATCCTCAGAAAACTAAATATGCTTTTTTATATGTACATGGGTTTTCAGCCTCCCAGATGGAGGGCGATCCGGTACACCGACAAGTTGCCGCGGCTTTTAATGGAAATTTAGTATTGGCTAGAGTCGCGGGACATGGAGAAAAGACATCTGATCGCACTTTGGGAAATGTGACGGCTGATGATTATTATGCGAGCGTTGAGAATTATTTGGCCATAGCGAAAAAACTGGGCCAAGAGGTAATTGTGATGGGGACCTCCTTCGGGGGAGCGATGACGATCTATTTAGCCTCAAAACATCCAGAAATTAAGGCAATCATTTTATATGGACCTTGTATTGAGGTGGCTGATCCGAGCGCGGCTTTGTTAGACAATCCTTGGGGGCTCCAATTAGCCCGTATCATCAAAGGGGGAGAATATAATGAAATACCGAGTAACAATAAGGCGCATGATGCCTATTGGAATTTGCATTATCGGTTTGAGGCTGTGGTAGAAATGCAAAATTTCTTGACACATACGATGAATAAAGATGTTTTTAGCCAGGTAAAAATACCTGTTTTGCTGACCTATTATTACAAAGATGAGGGGCATCAAGATCAGGTAGTTTCGGTCAAAGCGATGCAAAAAATGTTTCCGGAATTAGGAACGGATTCATCGCTAAAGCGTGAAATAGCATTTCCTGAGTCTGGTAATCACGTCATTACCTCACCCATTTTGGGAAATAAAACAGAATTGCCGATGCAGGCATCCGTTAAATTTTTAAATGAAGTCGTACAACTAAAAAAGTAATATGTCAGAGATGGTGTTACATATTCGAACAATGGCTGATTATTTAGCTAAGGGTGAAATGCCGGAATATTTATTTTGGGTGGGTTGTGCAGGTTCTTTTGATGACCGACAAAAAAAAGTGACGCGCGCTTTTTGTGAAATTTTACAAAAGGCTGAAATTTCATATGCTGTTTTAGGAACTGAGGAATCATGTACGGGAGATCCAGCAAGAAGAACAGGCAATGAGTTTTTGTTTCAAATGCAGGCGATGACTAATATTGAGGTGCTCAATATGTACCAAGTGAAAAAGATTGTGACGGCCTGTCCACATTGTTTTAATACGTTGAAAAACGAATATCCGAGCCTTGGGGGAACCTATGATGTCATCCACCACACAGAGTTATTGGCTCAATTATTGAAAGAGGGTAAAATAGAAATCGCGGAGGAAAGGGAGGAAATCGCATTCCATGATTCTTGTTATTTGGGTCGTGGGAATGGGATTTATGAGGCGCCTCGAGAAATCATTTCGCAGCTTCAAAAAGAGCTTAAAGAGCTAAAAAGTTGCCGCACCAAAGGACTTTGTTGTGGCGCCGGTGGGGCCCAAGTTTTTAAAGAACCCGAGCCAGGTGCCGTCGATATACAAGTAAAAAGAACGGAAGAGATTATTGAATCCGGGGTAAAAAAAGTAGCCATTGCCTGTCCTTTTTGTATGGTAATGATTCAAGATGGTCTAAATAAAACAGGCCATGACAAAGAAATTCAAGTAGTAGACTTAGCTGAGTTGGTCCAAAAAGCAATGAAATAAGATGTATATACCATTCGAACAATTACCCGATCAGTCCCGAGTATGGGTGTATCAAGCAAATCGTCCCTTACTGGCCGATGAAATGGAACAAATAAGTTCTTTTTTGATCAATGAAATGAATGCCTGGGCCGCCCATGGAGCTCCGCTGAATGCATCTTTTGAGATTCGATTTAACCAAGTTATTATTGTCGCGGTCAATGAAGATATCAATGAGGCTTCGGGTTGTTCCATTGATGCGTCGACACGCTGGTTTAAATCTTTAGGAGAAATGCTTCAAGTTGATTTTTTTGATCGGCAAATTGCTAAAATTCAAGGGGAACAAATCTCACTTATACCGATAACATCGATTAAAGATTTTATTTTAAGTGCTCATTTGTTGGAAGAAGATTTCATCATCCCACCACAAACATCAGACTTGAGTCAATACAGAAATCAATGGCTTCAACCGGTTCGTGAATCCTGGTTGAAAAAATATTTAGCTAAATCAAGCGTTTAACATGGCTGAAGATTTAATCAAAATTAATGGAGCAAGAGCGGATCAGTATGCGAATTTGTATCCTCAGATTCAATCTTTGTTGGCCGGAGAAACAGATTTATATGCTAACCTTGCCAACATAGCAGCGGCTATTCATGATATTTTCGGTTTTTTTTGGGTAGGTTTTTATTTGGTGAAAGGGGATGAATTAGTCTTAGGTCCATTTCAAGGCCCCGTGGCCTGTACTCGCATTCCTTTTCATAAAGGAGTTTGTGGATACGCTTACACGGAAAGAAAAACAGTTGTCGTTCCTAATGTAGATGAATTTCCTGGCCATATCGCCTGTGCCTCTGCTTCAAAATCCGAAATCGTTATTCCAGTATTTCATGAAAACCAAGTGATTTTAGTCCTTGACGTAGACTCAGATTCTTTAAATGATTTTTCGGAGGAAGACCAAAAAGGCCTTGAGAAAATCATGGGTATAATTGAAGAAAATTGGGTGAGCTGGAATTAACGTAATTTTGCAATAATCGTTTCTCCGCCGACAGGCTTATCGCCTAAATTGACACAAATTTCGGCATCTAAGGGCAAGAAAATATCGATTCTACTTCCAAATTTGATAAACCCAAATTCTGAACCTTGGGTGACGGATTCATTTTCTTTAGCATACCAACAAATTCTTTTGGCTAAGGCGCCGGCAATTTGGCGGAACAATATTTCAGTACCATTTTCATGTTTGACTACATAGGTAGTTCGCTCATTTTCGGTGCTCGACTTAGGATGCCAAGCAACCAGAAATTTCCCTGGGTGGTATTTAAAATAGGAAACGATGCCAGAAATGGGATTGAAATTAATGTGCACATTTAAGGGTGACATAAAGATTGAAATCTGTCTACGGGTTCCTTTAAAATATTCTGATTCTACGGTCTCTTCAATCACAACTACTTTTCCATCAGCGGGTGCAATAATATGAAGCGGATTTAATTCCGTATGACGTTTCGGTACTCTGAAAAATTGTAAAATGACTAAATACAAAAGGGAAGTAATGACAACAATAAATTCCCTTAGGTATTCTCGATCTGGAAAAAGATAAGCAACAATTGCATTGATGCTTAAGACAATGATGAGTGATATGATTAATAAAGTCCTTCCTTCGCGGTGTAAGGTCATAGTTTTTTTATTTCAATGGGTTAATCTTTTTGTCAACCTCTGATTTGATTTTCAAAATTAGCCATTTTCGTTTAAATTATGTCAAGATTTCTCATTCATACGATAAGAATTATTTAAATTTTATATAAATAAATTGCATTTTTGGATAGAATTAAATTCCTATGAGGTATTTCCAATTATTTTTTTCCATCCTTTTTCTTTTGTTGGCTAGACCTGTTTCAGCCCAAACAGCTAAATGGATTCATCCAAAATCTGGAAATATTTACCAGATTAATTTTGAAACAAAAGAGTTTTTTGAAAATAAAGATGGGGCCCAATGGAATAAAATAGCTGACCTAAGTTTTCAAGATATTAAAAGCTATGATCTGATTTCGGGGAACAGGCATTACCAAGAAATCCCTATTCCAGGCTCAAGCGTATCTTATCTAATGGTTAGTTGCACGGGCCAAGTATATCAATTAGATCGCAAAAATTGGACTTTAAAACGCATGGATCAAACTTTTTATCGAGGCGCAAATTGCCAAGCGATTAAATTTCTGCGAAATGGCGTATTGTATTCCTTTGGAGGATACGGATTTTGGCAATCATCCAATGTGCTAACGAAATACGATCCTATTAATAAAGAATGGATAAGTATAGGAGTTAAGGGTGATGTGCCTGTGGCAATTAATGATGGAATTTCAGCATATCTTCCATCAAGAGATGTTTTTGTGACCATGGCTAATCTGAAAGTGAATGATTCCAAAATGTATGAAAGTGCAATAATTGATTGGAATATATATGAATACGGATTCAAGGATCATAATTTTATAAAAATTGGCGAGATACATTTAGAAGAGTTAAAGAAATATGTTGAAAAAGATCTCTATAGGAATTACCTGTTCAACGGCAGGTATTTTATTTTGATCGACAAGTCCGTTCAGGTGTATCGATATGATACGATGATTATCATCGATCTTTTAGATAAATTCAAAACTTACCATTGGCTTAATACAGGCAGATTGCCCGTGACAGGAAATAATGACAACTTCAGTGATCAGGAAATACATTATAAAGGGAAAGACTCATTGGCTTGGTCATCTAATTTTTCTTCTAAAAATTCAGCTATGAAAAAAGCTATTCAATACACCATTTCCATTAATGATGTGATAGCTGATTCAGAATATTTAGGGAAACTAACAGACGAACCTTGGTATATTGAATTCTTAAAGGTTATTATGTTAAGCTCAGGTGTTTTAACAAGTCTGTTTTTAATATTTATTTTTGGCAATCTGAAAAAAAACAGGCTTAGGCGCAAGCTAAAAAATATTTTAGGAGAAAATGAGCAAAAGTTCCTTGATTTTCTTTTGTTAAATTATAATCAAGGCTATGTCAACGGGCATCAATTGATTGCTTTTTTTGGTCGACATAAAAGTGCTCCTGAATCTCAAAGACAATTTAGATCTAAGCTGATTGACAATTTTACCAAGTCTTTATCTTTAATTTTTCAAGACAAAAATATTTTGGATATTCAGCAAGACGAGAAGGATCAAAGGATGTTGAATTATCGATTGAATAGTAAGATTTATAAAATTCTATCTAAGCTCTAATTACTTCTGAAAGATGATGACTGGATCAGTCTCAATCGTGTTGCTTTGTTGGAATGCCTTGTCTTTAATGTAAATCTGAAACTTTAATGTATCATTAAATTCAGTAAAAAGAGGTGAATAGCCTTTATAGAAGGCATAGACAAATTGGGTTGAATAGGAGATAGATCCTTCTATTGGACCTGGTTTTTGGTCGGGACGCAATTGGAAATTTATTAATCCACCGATTTTAGGGCTAAATAAGACAGGCACATATTTGCCATTTTTTTTCAATAATACATCTACTTCGAAATTTCTAAAGTCCTTGTATTTAGCATTTTCTTTTATTTCTGCAGCTGTAATTCCAAGGTCCCCATCGCCATCTTCAAAGCGAATACTCATAATAATGGAATCGATTTTCGTTTTCCCACCAAAACCGTCATTACTTGTTTTGGTGATTTTTTGGATAGATGAGAATGAGATGGCCGGTGTGCTGTTAAATTCAGGTTCCTTCACGCAGCTCCATACGAATAGCGTAATCAAAATAGTTAAACGGAATAAAAAACTTTTAAAGGACATCTAATGCAAAAATTAAGAATCGTAAAGTTAATGA
>JABMMK010000361.1 GCA_013205605.1 Cytophagales bacterium
ATAGCCATTTTTTTAGTTTTGGTGGTTCCGTCGCTAGGGTCATTTTTAAGAAAATTCCCTGTTAGGATTCCCAGTAGGCCAGTTGAGATAGCCGGTATCGTCGAAAAAAGACCTTCTGGATCATGAATCCCTCTATGTAATTTTCCTGGCATCCAAGTACGGTCTAAATAGGAAGCGAAATTGCCCGCTTCTGTTAAGTCACCCGCCATAAAGCCTGGCGCGGCATTAAACTTAAGTGCTAAATAATAGCTGATGATTATACCTACAAACCAAATGAATTGAGTCAATTGTTTTTGGGAGTATAAAAAGATGATGTTGGCAAACATATAGCCTAGACCGATACGTCCTAGGACACTTCCAAAACGAATTTCTTCCAAGGGTTTAAACTCTAGCCCATTGTTGTAAATGATGCCTAAAATAACGAGAATCAACCCTCTTTTGATTACTTTTTGTAGGAGTTGCTCCCTGGATTTTCCTTTTTCTAACTCTTTGCCTAACGAATAGGGAGTGGCTACACCTGCCATAAAAAGAAATAGTGGAAAGATTAGGTCATTAAATGTAAATCCGTTCCATTCAGGATGTTCTAATTGGTTCGAAAAGAAGCCCCAGAATGGCGATCCGGTCGCTTTATATAAAAATTTAAATATTTCTTCTGCACCCATAATCCAAAGCATATCAAACCCGCGAAGTGCATCTAAGGATTGAAGTCGTTGAGCAATAGGTGAGGTCTCTAAAGTTGAGGTGGTTGTTTTCATAGGTTTCGATTAACCCCTAAATATATAAATTTATTAGCTTTTTCAATCAAAATTAGGATTACGCTAGATAGAAATTTTCTTTGTTGGGTCGATGCGTAGCCATAACAATCCGCCTAGGATGACGATGCAGCCGATAATTCTGACGGGGATATCCCAACTTCCTGTTGCCGCAAGGATGTAGCCAAAAGCGATGGACATGATGGTGGAGCCCAACTGCCCCGCCATCCCCATGGCTCCAGCTACTGCGCCTGCATTTTGTCCGCCTATGTCGGAGGAGGTAGCCCAAGAAACGGGTAAGGTAAAATCTTTAAAAGCTAAGCCAAATGCCAAAACGACAATCGATGTAGTCGTGTCTGGAATGAAGGTGGCCGTCAACATACAAATGCCTGACATCACTAAGCCAAACATGCCCACCGTTCGACGTCCCCATTTCAAACCGCGTTTTTTAGTTAAATAATCGGACGAAAATCCGCCGATAAAACAGCCGACAGTTCCCAATATAAATGGAAGGGAGGCTAAAAATGCAATTTGGGTATCATCAATTCCTCGGCCATTTTTCAAGTATTTAGGCATCCAAGAAAGATAAAAATAGGCGCCATAAAGCAGGCAATGGTACATGCCCATGAGTGACCAAATATTGGGATCTTTTAAGATTTTCAACACAATGGAAAAGCTATCGCCTCCCGATTTTAGCTCACGTCCTTGTTCAATGTGCGCTATTTCTTTTTCGGAAATATTAGGCATATCACGGGGTTCATCTTTAAACCAAAGTCCCCAAAAAGCTGCCCAGAAAATCCCTAAAACGCCAAAAGCATAAAACACATAGCGCCAACCGTACGTTTGCATGATGAACAGGGAAAGGAAGGGGGCTAATGCGGCACCGATGCGGCTAGCGATCCAAATAAATGATTGCGCTCTACCCGTTTCGGATTTTGGGAACCAACGAGAAATTACGATGGTGGCATTTGGATACGCTCCTGCCTCACCGATTCCAAATAGAAATCGGATGATAAATAGCATCGTAAAGGTAGTTGAAAAACCAGTCAATATCGTGAATACTGACCAGGAAAGTACTATTCTAAAGAGTATCGATTTAGGTCCTTTTCGGTCACCCCATAATCCCACCGGTATTTCAAACAAGCCGTACGCAAAAGCAAATGATCCTAAAATCCAACCAAATTCTTTTTCTGATAAATTAAGTTCTTGCGTAATGGCAGAACCCGTGATGGAAATAGAGGTTCGATCTAAATAGGTGATGATGGAAAAAAGTGCCATGACGAAGAGCACCCAGTATCTTTTATTCATGTAAATTGGCTTATTGAATATTCTGATTTTTGAAGTTAATAAGTCATCGTTTAAGGAGAATTTTTTATTTCTTCGTCTTTAGCTTTACTAACTTTCTAAAAGTTAGTAAAGCTGACGAAGGTACAGAAAAATATATAATTATATTGCCATTATTGACTAGCTTATTGATCATTTTAACAGATGATCAAGGGTATCATGATGTGTCCTTGGTAAAAACGGTTTTTGTAGATATATAGTTAGGCATCCAATATTTAAATAAAAATATTTTAATTTTATTTAGGGTTATTTCAATGTTGTACGACTATAGCTTACAAACAAAAATTAATTACTCTTAAATGAATTTCAAAGGGCTTGAAGATCAATTATTGGTTTTAGGTTTAAATCAGTCGCATTCCGCGGCCTTTGAAGAAATTTATTCAAGATACTGGTTTAAAATTTACAGAATTGCCTTTAATCAAACAGGAAATAAGGAAGAGGCTGAGGAGCTTGTACAAGATGTTTTTTTAAGTATTTGGAATAGAAGAGAGACTATTGTTATTAATAATTTGGATTTGTATTTAGTCATTTCCATCAAAAATAAAGTATACGATTCAATACGTTCTAAAATAAATTTCCGCAAATATCAAGAGCATATTATTTTAAAGGAGATAGATTTTCATTTTAATACAGATGAAATTGTTAATTACACGGAATTGACTGATGCCGTTGAAAAAGTACTTTCGTTATTGCCTGAAAAAAGTGTAGTTATATTTAAGAAAAGTCGGTTCGAAAATATGAATACAAAGGAAATTGCCTTTCAAATGAAATTGAGTGAAAAGGCTGTAGAATACCATATAACTAAATCCCTAAAGTTTCTAAAAGAAAATTTAAAAGATTATTCACGTTTAAATTAAGTCAATTTTTATGACAAAACAGGAGTTTAATTTACTGTCGAATAAATACCTCCAAGGCCTGTGCTCGGTGGAGGAAGAATTGTTGTTACTAAAATGGAGTGAAAAACTAGATAATGAAAATCAGTTGACCATTTCTTCAAGTGAAAAGGAGGAAATAAGGGGTAGAATCTTGAGAAATATTCATTCAAAAATCCCTAATAAGCATTTTTCAAAAATCACTAAAATAGGCGTAGGTGTTGTAACAGGTTTAGCTGCTTGTTTATTAATCGTATTCCTGTTGAATGTTCAAACAATCGAAAGTTTATCTACTAAGCCGAGTAACTTATTCGGAATGGAGATGAAGAACATGACCTTAGTAGATCAAAAAATCTTATTAAAAGATGGTTCATTGGTTATTTTGAAACCTCAAAGTAGCATCAATTACGGAAAAGATTTCAATGTTAAAAAAAGAGAAGTTTTTTTAATTGGTCAAGCATTTTTTAAGGTTAAACGAAATGTTACCAAGCCATTTGTCGTGCATTCTGGTGATTTAAATACGGAAGTATTAGGAACTAGTTTCTGGGTAAAATCAAATACAAGAAACAATCAAATAGAAGTTTCGGTCACAAGCGGTAAGGTCTCCGTATATTCTAATAAAGTAAGTGATAACAATAATTTAAATGGGGTTATTTTAACCAGAAATCAAAAGGTTGTATTTGATATAGTATCCAAGACTATTTATCCCACCATAGTGGATAATCCGTTGCCAATTCTGACTCCGGATTTTTCCAAGGTGCAACTTATTTTCCAAGCAACTCCACTTCAATCTGTATTGTCAACGATGTCAAAACACTATGGGGTAGAAATAATTTTAACTAATCCTAAATCGAATGATTGTCAAATCACGGCGGATTTAAATGGATTACCAATGTTTACCCAATTAGATTTAATCTGTAAATCTATCGCAGCTACCTATGAAAAACGTGGGACTGTCATTTTTATAACTGGAGAAGGATGTAATTAAAAAAAACAGAAAGGAGAAATACTCCTTTCTGCCCAATAAAATAACCCGTTACAAATGCCAATCTGAGGCGGGTTAAATGTTTCAAAATGTTAATTTAAAACTTGTAAATCTATGAAAAAACGACGATTGAACACCCAAAATTTGTGGTTATTTATGAAAATTACCTTTAGTCAAATTTGCCTAGTTTTATTGTGTACTACATTAGCTGTTGCACATGAATCACAGGCCCAAGAAGTTTTAAACCGCTCTGTTACCATTGTAGGTCAGAGCATAAATTTCAAATCGGTTTTAGCTCAAATTGAGAAACAAGCTGAAGTAAAGTTTGTGTATAGCACTAGAGTTCAGACTAATCAAAAAATGAATTTGAATTTGCAGAATGCTAAGCTTTCGATCGTATTGAATGAAATTCTAAATTCCAATTCGATTTCATATGAGGTCATTGAGAATAGAATTTTATTAACGAAATCTAAGATTGATCTTCTGAATTCTAATTCTCCATTGAATAAGCAAGAATCTGAATCATTGATTATAGATACCAAAACGGTAAAAGGAAAAATTACTGACGAAAGTGGAAGTCCTATTCCTGGTGTGAATATTCTCATAAAAGGAACGAACAAAGGAGTGAGCAGTAACATTGATGGTACTTATAATTTAAGTGTTTCAGATGATAATGCAATTTTAGCCTTTAGTTTTGTTGGTTTTATCACTCAAGAAGTTTTAGTTGGGAATAGATCAATGATCAACATCAGTCTAGTGTCTGAAAATAAAGCCTTGACTGAAGTAGTGGTTGTGGGTTATGGTACAGCAAGAGCGAAAGATTTAACAGGTGCTGTTGCGACTATCAATCAAAATACGATTAAAGATTTGCCTGTTTCTACGGTAGATCAAAAAATGATAGGTCAGGTTGCTGGTATGCAAATTCAGCAATTATCCGGTCAGCCAGGGGCTGGAACCTCAGTAAGAATAAGAGGTAGTGGATCTTTAGGGGCTGGTAATGAACCCTTATATGTGATAGATGGTATGCCTTATTCTGCTGGATTAAATCAAGACTTTAATCCTCTATTACTAATAAATCCAAATGATATAGAATCTATTTCCGTATTGAAAGATGCATCTTCTACGGCAATTTATGGATCTAGGGGTGCTAATGGTGTCATTATGATAACGACCAAAAAAGGTCAATACGGTAAATTACAAATCAATTTTTCTTCGATGACGGGTATGCAGGATGTGCCTAAGAAAGGTCGCCCTGAATTGATGAATCAGAAAGAATTTGTTGAAATGCAGAGAAATAAAATCGACATAGCAGTATTAAGAGCTGAAAATCGAAAAACAACGGTAGCTGATTATCCACTTGAATATCAAAACGTGGATCAATTGGTTGGTAATGGAACGGATTGGTACGATTTAATCTTGCAAACCGCTCCTATTCAAGAACACAATTTAAGCATTCAAAGAGGTACTCAAGATTCTAAAATCAATGCAAGTTTTGGTTATTTTAAACAAGATGGAGCATTAAAGTTTACAGGCGTCGAGCGATTTACTAGCAAACTTGGTTTTGAATCTAATCTTAGCAAAACGGTGACCATTGGAGGGTCGTTACTTAACTCCTTGGTTAACCAGAATCGTACCAACACCAATTCTAGTAGGGACGATGTGATTGGAGTTTCATTATGGGCTAATCCTGTGATGTCACCCTATGATGCGAGTGGTCAATTAATTCCATATGTTCGATCACCTCAGAGCAAATATCATTCGGCTTGGAGTTTTATGAATCCTTTATTCTTATTACAAAATACGACCCAAATGCAAAATCAATTTCAGAGTTTAGGGTCTGTCTTTCTAGAATGGAATATATTACCTGATTTAAAGTTTAAAACATCTTTAAATACGATTTATTCTTCGTTAAAATACAATCAATTTGTGCCAAGTACCGTTGGTACATCAACAGCAAATGTGCCGCCTATAGCAGGTAATGGTAGATCTTCTAATTCTAGGTCTGAAACATTTGACTGGTTAATTGAGAATACCTTAAATTATAATAAAAATATTGGCCAGCATCGTTTTAATGCGGTTGTGGGATATACCACCCAACGCAGCAATACAAGTGGTTTGAATTTAAATGCTTCCCCATATTCAAATGATTTAATACAAACTATCAATGCGGCTCAAGCTATTAGTTCATGGGGCGAAAATGCGCAGGAATGGAGTTTGATTTCCTATTTGGGTCGGGCTAATTATTTATTTGCTGATAAATATTTAGTGACAGCAACTCTTAGAACAGATGGGTCCTCAAGGTTTGGACTTAAAAATAGATACGCCGCCTTCCCTTCATTCGGAGCGGCATGGCGTATTTCTGAGGAGGCATTTTTAAAGGATAGTAAAATTATATCGAGTTTAAAATGGCGCGCTAGTTTAGGCAAGAGTGGGAATAATAACATTGGAAACTATTCTTCTTTAGCTGCTATAAACCCTGGTTCCTATATTTTTGGAAGTAACCAAGTTTCCGCTTCATTCGTTGGTATTTCCAATCCTTTCTTAACTTGGGAGGAATCTGATCAGTTTGATACAGGTTTGGATATTGAATTATTTAATAATCGTGTTAGCTTGATTTTAGATTATTATAATCGTGAAAGTGCTAATATGTTGTTGAATGATGTCATTCCTGCCATTACAGGATTTAATTCTCAACTCGTAAATAAAGGAACTGTACGTAATAGAGGTTTTGAGATTTCATTAGGTGCAACGCCTATTCAAGGTAAATTCAACTGGGATTTTAATTTTAATATTGCTATTAATAGGAATATGGTTCTTTCATTAAATCAAAATGGAGATCGCGTCTTGTCTGGAAATAACGATGGAAATCCTACACACGTGACCGTTGTAGGCAAACCGATTGGTCAATTTTTTGGATTTGTGATGGAAGGAGTATATTCAGCAGCTGATGTTGCAAATCCTGCTATTATTAAGACAGCGCAAGTGTATGAAGGCAATCCAAAATATAAAGATGTTAATGGAGATGGTCTCATCAGTGACTTTCTTGATTATACTATGCTAGGGAGTCCGCATCCCGATTTTATTTTTGGATTCTCTAATAACTTTTCATACAAAAACTTTTCATTAGGCGTCATTCTTAATGGTCAGTATGGAGGCCAAGTAATGAATGGTTTGAGACAAACAACGGATAATTTACAAGGGTTTTTTAATGTAAGTAAAGTTTTTGTAAACCGTTGGAGAAGTGCTGCTAATCCTGGCGATCCTTTGTTATATGGAGTGCCTAAATTAACACCAAGTTGGGGCCACCGTGTAAATTCTCGTTGGGTAGAGGATGCCTCTTTTTTACGTGTTTCAAATGTAACATTGGGTTATTCCATTCCATCTAGTTTTGTTCAAAAATCGAAACTATTTGAATCTTGTAGACTTTATCTGACATGTAGGAATTTAGCTATGTTTACCAAATATACAGGTGCTAATCCAGAAGCGCAATCAAGAAACATTGACAATACATTGTCTCAGGGCTTTGATATGTCATCATATCCTTTAGCCACCACTACATCTTTAGGCTTAAACCTTTCTTTTTAATGTCAAGATATAAACCGAATATCAATATGAAAAATTTAATCATTTTAATTTTTGCTCTTATAATTTTAAGTGGATGCAAAGATAATTTCTTAGAGCTTTACCCTAAAGCTACGCTAAGTGAAGGTAGTTTTTATCAAACGGAGGTTGAGCTTATTTTATTGGCCAATGGATGTTATGTTCCCATGAGGGATTATGAAAAAAATCAGCATTGGATTTTAGCTGAATTAATTTCTGATAATGCAAGTTTTCAAAATAATGTACGAACAGGTGAAGCTTCAAGAGGTGTTATCGATCAATTTATTTTAAGTTCTGACAATGCAACTTATAGCGGTTTTTGGAATTTGTCATATAATGGAATCACTCGTTGCAATAAGTTATTGAGCGAAATAGATCGTCCTACAACGGTATGGTCAAAATTGTCTTTGAGAGATCGCAGTAGAGGTGAAGCCTTGTTTTTAAGGGCATTGTATTATTTTAATCTTGTTAGGCAGTTTGGTGGAGTTCCTTTGGTTTTAGTGCCTGTAACTTCACAAGCAGCCGTTGACATCAAAAGATCAAAAGATACTCAAGTCTACGACCGAATTATCTTAGACTTAAAAGAAGCTGCAGCAGCTTTTGTAAAAGCTAAAGATGTCGAAGAAAATGGTCGGGCGAATGAAAATTCGGCAATGGCCTTATTAGGTAAAGTTTATTTGACTATTGGTAACCATGCGGAGGCTGAAAAAGCATTAAGCACCGTGATGTCATCAGGGAAATATACATTGTTGCCAGAATATGCTGACCTATTTAATCCCGCCAAAAAGGATTTTAAAGAGACAATTTTTGCGATCCAATACTCTGAAAATAGTCCTGAATTAGCGAATAACTTTATTTTTACTTTTGCTCCACATACCTCTGCAGGTGCTGTAACAGGTAGACCCAATATTAATATTATAGCAGCAGGATGGAATCAGCCAACCGATGATTTAATTAATGCATTTGAAGCAGGTGATAAACGTAAAGCAGTATCTATTGGATTTTGGAATGGCTTAGACTGGGATAACAAAGTAAAACCGATTCCTTATTGTGCTAAATATAAAGCGCCAATTTCCGCACCAGATAATCGCTGTGGTGATAATTTACCAATACTTCGCTATTCGGATGTGTTATTAATGTATGCAGAGGCTTTAGTTGAGCAGGGGAAAGTAAGCCAAGCCATTTCTAGTGTACAATTAGTTAGAAATAGAGCAGGGCTAACTAGTCCAATAACCGCAAGCGATGCCGCTAGCTTACGAGCTTTAATTGCGAAGGAAAGACAAACTGAATTTTGTTTTGAAAATCAAAGATGGTATGATTTAAAAAGAACTGGTAAAGCTATCGAGGTGATGACCGCACATGGTAAAAGAGAAAAAGCTGCCAAAGTATTTTTGTATCCTGAATCTTATACCTTAAATTCAAATAAATTATTATCACCTATACCTGTTAGTGAGGTATCTATAAATAAGATAGACCAAAATCCGAGCTACTAAACCTATTAAAAATGAATCAGATAAAATGCTTTTCTAAAGGTCTTTTTTTACTATTTTTTGTGGGAGTGAGTTTTATTTCTTTGGCCCAAAAAAACAAAAAGCCCAATATCCTGTACATATTAGTAGATCAATGGAGGGCACAGGCGATTGGGTATGCGGGAGATAAAAATGTGATGACGCCCAATTTAGATAAATTGGCCAGCAATAGTATTAATCTGACCCATGCAGTTTCAGGAATGCCCGTATGCTCACCGCATCGGGCTTCTTTTTTGACTGGCCAATACCCATTAACACATGGCGTTTTCATGAATGATGTTTTGTTGGATACGAATCGCACTACCATAGGGAAAGTCTTTAGAGAAAATGGGTATCAAACAGGTTTTTTGGGCAAATGGCATGTAGATGGGCACGGGCGTAGTTCGTATATTCCCGCGAGTCGCCAACAAGGTTTTGACTACTGGAAAGCCCTTGAATGCACTCATGATTACAATAATTCGGCCTATTATGAAGGAAATTCTCCAGTCAAAAAAGTCTGGGAAACCTATGATGCCATTGCGCAAACCCAAGATGTTTGTCAATACCTGAAAGCGCAGACAAAAAAAGATGACCCTTTCTTTTTAGTGCTTTCCATCGGTTCTCCGCATGATCCCTACCAAACAGCTCCCGAAAAATATCGTAAAATGTATGAAAATAAAATCTTTACGATTCGCGATAATGTACCAGCTGATAAACTAGAGAAGGTTCAAAATGACCTTCGTGGGTATTACGCGCACATGACGGCGATTGATGATTGCGTGGGCCAACTGCGCTTTACGCTCAAAGAACAAGGTTTAGACGAGAATACCATTATTGTGTTTACAGCCGATCATGGCGATTTAATGGGATCACATGGCGCTTGGAATAAGCAACAACCGTATGACGAAAGTATCCGAGTGCCATTTTTGATTCATTATCCGAAGGCTTTTGGCCCTCAAGGAAAAAAATCAAAAGCGCTCATGAATTCCCCTGATATCATGCCTACGTTGTTAGGCCTAACGGGGATCGAAGTTCCCAAATCCGTTGAAGGAAAAGACTTTTCACAAATTTTATTAGGCAAAAAGAAAAATGATGTGGCACATACGTTAATTTCTTGTGTCCAACCTTTTGGCCAATGGATTCGCTCCAAAGGTGGCAAAGAATATAGAGGCCTTATGACTGAAAATTACACCTATGTGCGTGATTTAAAAGGACCTTGGCTATTGTTTGATCGGACGAAAGATCCATTCCAACTCAATAACTTGGTCGGTCAGCCTTCTCTAGCCGCTATTCAAAGCAAATTAGACCGTGATTTATTGAATGAATTGAAAATACGGAAAGATGAGTTTTTGCCTGGTTTAGACTATGTAAAAAAATGGAATTATGTCATAGATGCCAATGAGACAGTCCCTTACGTTAAAATGAATTATCAAGGATTACCGATCAAAGATACCTCATCTGGATATCCTACAATAAAATAGTTAGCTATGAAATCTAGTATGT
This sequence comes from Cytophagales bacterium, assembly GCA_013205605.1. GTDB lineage: Bacteria > Bacteroidota > Bacteroidia > Cytophagales > Spirosomataceae > Aquirufa. The sequence continues at coordinate 10,565 of JABMMK010000361.1, forward strand.
TGAAATCCCTGCCATTTTTGTTGTTTTTATTGACTTGTTTTTTCAACATCCATGTCACTCGGGCACAAAATAAAAAGCCTAACATTATTTTTATTTTGACCGATGATCAACGGGCCGAAGCCATGGGTTACGCGGGGAATAAAATCATCAAAACCCCTGAAATGGATAAATTGGCCAGCCAAGGAATTTATTTCAAAAACGCTTTTGTCACAACGCCTATTTGTGCTGCAAGTCGAGCTAGTATCTTAACGGGTTTGTATGAGCGGACGCATTTATATACATTCCAACAAGGTAACCTGAAGCAAGGGTATGCAGATAATTCATATCCCACTTTATTGAAAAAGGCAGGGTATTATACGGGATTTTTCGGAAAATTTGGAGTGGAATATCCTTCATTTAACTCGATGTTTAATCAAGGGGAAAACTATGATCGCAACACAAAATATAAGGATCATCGAGGCTATTTCTATAAAACTTTGGGAAAGGATACGGTTCATTTAACGCGGTATACGTCTCAGAAAGCCATGGATTTTATTTCTAGCGCGCCGACTGATCAACCTTTTTGCTTGTCTTTAAGTTTTAGTGCACCTCACGCGCATGACCCAGCGGTTGACCAGTATTTCTGGCAGCCGGAAGTAGATAATCTATACAAAGATGTGGTGATTCCGCCACCGATTATGGCTTCTGATGCTGATTTCATGGCTCAGCCAGCCTATGTTCGTAATGGCGAAAATCATACGCGCTGGCTCTGGCGTTTCGATACCCCAGAAAAATACCAGAAGAGCGTGAAAGGGTATTACCGCATGATTTCAGGGGTGGATTTGGAGATTGGTAAAATTCGCCGATTGCTTGCCGAAAAGGGTTTAGACAAAAACACCATCATCATCTTTTTAGGTGATAATGGATACTTTTTAGGGGAACGTCAATTTGCGGATAAGTGGTTGATGTATGATAAGTCGCTGCGCGTTCCCATGATGATCTATGATCCACGAAACCCGACACATCGGGTGATTGAAGACGAGGTTTTAAACATCGATATAGCACCGACTATTTTTGGTTTTGCGGGATTAAGCCAACCGAGGTCTTGGCAAGGGGTTAATTTATCCGGATATACAAAAGCCGCTTCACCAGCTAAATCTAGAGTAGACTTTTTATGTGAGCATTTATGGAAAGTCGATATCATTGCTTCTAGCGAAGGATTTAGGACTAAAAAATGGAAGTACTTCCGTTATCGGGAGGATTTGAAACATGAAGAATTATATGATCTATCGAAAGATCCTTTAGAAAAAACGAACTTGGTTAATGAGCCTAAATTCAAATCTGTGCTAATCGAGATGCGTCAAAAAATGGAAAAAAAAATCGCCTCTTTGGAGAAAAGTCGTTTGTAGAATCAATAAACTTTTAATTAAACCACATTTATTTAATGATTCGTTTATTTTAAAAGTGTAAATATTGCTTAATTTCGGGGGTACAAATTTGATCTACATACCTATGAAAACTCGATTACTTATTTTCCTATTTTTAGGGAATCTTTTCGCCATTTCTGCTCAAAAAATGGCTCCTATTGTTTCTTTACCTAATGGTTGGAAATTAAGTTCTGCAGGAAAATCTTTTGGATTAGGTGATTTGCCTTTAAATATCGCGGTGAGTAATTCTAAGAAATTTGTTGCCGTAACAAATAATGGCGTTAGCGCCCACAGCATCATGTTGATCGATGTGAAATCTGAGCGTGTCATCGATTCGGTCATCATTCCAAAAGCTTGGTATGGTTTGGCTTTCAGTCCAGATGACCAATATTTATATGCGGCTGCACGTGGGCCGCCAGCGCGATGAACTGGCTTATCTGGCCCGTACATTCAACGATCTGCTCAGTCGGCTCGAAGAAGCGTTTGTCTCGCAACGGAGTTTTGTTTCTCATGCGTCTC
>JABMMK010000362.1 GCA_013205605.1 Cytophagales bacterium
AATTTGCTACGGAAAGACTAAATCCACCATTTTCCCCACCTGAAGTTAGTGTTAAGGTATTTGTCCAAGTGTAACCTTGTCTATAAAATTGGGATATTTGGTTTCTTTGTGGCTCATATGGCAATGTGACCCCATTAAATAACATTTGAGTCATACCGGGCTGGAATTTTTCTCCAAAACTCCATTGTCCGGAAGTGGGGAAAGGGGTTGTCGGTCTTATTCCATTTTCGCCCTGTCCATATTCGTATTGGTAATCAGTATAATCTAACGGTGTTTCCGAAGTAAAATTTGAGTTATATGCTAAAGAAATGCCATTTCCCTTACTTCTAGTTTTTGTTGTAATCATAATTACACCATCCTTAGCACGAGATCCATATAATGCGGATGCGGCTGCTCCCTTTAAAACAGTCATTGCTTCGATGTCATCCGGATTAATACTACTTAAACCATCTCCACCATCTGAAGTTCTATTGGATCCTCTCTCCGAAACATCTCCTCTCGCTCCATTATTTGTGTTGTCAATAGGTACGCCATTCACGACGATTAATGGGGAGTTATTTCCCCCAAAAGAAGATTGACCCCTTATTCTAATTTTACTTGTTCCAGCAGGTCCTGAGCCTAAGGGAGTTATATTGACACCTGCCATTTTTCCTTGAAGGGCATTCATAAAATTAGCAGTCCTATTTAATGTCATTTCATCTGTACTGACAGTAGCCGTTGCATAACCCACACTTTTAGATTGTTTTTTTATGCCTAAGGCTGTAACCACTACTTCGGTCAATGATTTATTTTCCGGCTTTAGAGAAATTTCTAAATTAGTTTGATTGCCAACTAAAACCTCTTTGGTTTCATAGCCTAAATATTTAAAAATTAAAACGGTTTCTGTCGTAGGGACTTCCAATTGAAATGACCCATTGATATCCGTCGATGTTCCCCGAGTTGTGCCCTTAATTAAGATGCTTAGACCAGGTAAGCCACTTCCATTTTCATCCAGAACTCTTCCTTTTACTTGAGGCCCTAATTTCTGTTCTGATTCATTTATTATTACCGGAGTAAAATTTATCGTACTCGTTTTTTTATAAATATTGTCAATCGTAATAGAATAGGATGTTTTGTTATTCTTTTTATACGTTAAACCCAAAGGCTTCAAAATATTTTGTAAATTTTCCTCAAGACTCAATCCCGTGCTGATGATTTTAGGATTTACAAATATATTTTCGACCGTATTCAGCTCAAAAAAGATGTTTGCCCGATAAATCCCCTCAAGGTCAACTAAAATTGACCCTAGTGCCTTTTTTGAATCATTTTTAGGAGTTTCGGTTTGTTTAGCTTGCTGAACCATCGCTAAAATTTGCGAGTAACTTGGCTGCCAAGTAAACAGTAGGAATAGTAAAATTCCGTAGGTTGCGAAAATTGATTTTTTTCTCTTCATTCTAATTTTAGGTTAAATTTTGATGTATTTCAATAGTTTACTTCTCAATGAGTTCTACCTCATTGTTTTGTCTTATTACGTTTATTCTTAATAATTCGGATATAGTGTTTAATAATTCATCTAAATTCTCAGCCTGAAATGAGCCCATTAATTTTCTGTTAGCTAGATCAGTTCCAAAAACCTTTACTTTTAGTCCATATGTTTCTTCCAACATAATTGCCACGTCCTTTAAAGAAGTTTTGTTGAATACAAACTTTTTTTCTTGCCAAATCGACAGGTATTGCTTCTCAGAAAAAGTATTTAAACTGGCCGAGTTTTGTTTGTTAAATAAAACATAGTCACCGGGTTTCATAAATAAATGTTTGGTTTTTTTGCCTTCTTCGTAGTTTAAAAGAACTTTTCCTTTATTTAAAATAACTTTCGCTCCCCTTGTTCGAGAAGAAACAGCAAACTCAGTTCCTAAAACGACCACTTCGAAATTTTTATCGGTTTTCACGATAAAACGCTCATTGCTTTTTGTATGTGTTACAAAAAATTTGGCCTCACCCACAAGATATACTTCCCTTGTATTTTTGGTTAATCCCCACCGATGAATTTTTAAGGATGAATTTTGATTTAATATGACTTTAGTCCCATCATCCAATGTCAGAGATTGAATTTCATTATCTGTATTTTTATAGGTTTTGAAATAGAATAAGTCATTTGTTGCTAATAATCCAATCAAAATAAACAAGATTAAAGAGGCTGCTATATTTCTAATTGTCAATAGCCTATATTTTCCTCTTTTTTCTTTTGCTATATAAGAAGTTGAAAACTCTTTTTCTTCCGTATTTAAATAGTTTACATATTGTTTTAGTGCGATACCTCCATCTGGCTCATACTCAGAGTTATTATTTTCCCATTCTTCTAAGTATAAATAAAAAAGCTCTTCGTTCTGAGGGCTTTGAACCCAATTTTCAATTTTTTTTCGCTGCAATGGCGTTAGCCTGCCCGCGAAATAATCAAAAACCAACGTTTTACTAATATCTGTTTTCATTCCTTAATTCACTATTATAAATTTCAATGACGGATTCCTATAAACACCAATAAATAAAAATAAGCGTTAGGTAATCCTTTAGGCCTTTTCTCATGATTCCTAGCGCTTTCCCCATGTGAGCTTCAATGGTTTTTAAAGAAAGATTTAACTCTTTAGCTATTTCTTTATTTCCTTTAGATTCGAAGCGACTTAATAAAAATATTTTCTTGCATTGTGGCGGCATTGAATCAACGAGCAATTTTACTCGGTGCAATGTTTCTTCATAAATACAAATACTATCTGCTTTAAGATTTTCGGATACTACGACCAAATTGATGTTATCGAATTTTTCTACCGCATTAAATTCAGATCGTAAATAGGTAAAAGCGGTGTTACGAACACTTCTAAATAAATAGTAGCGAAACGAAGAGGTGATATTTTTATAAGACTCGTTTTTCCAGAATTTGCAAAACACATCACTAACTAAATCTTCAGCTATTTCTTTGGAATAAACATACCTGATGGCATG
>JABMMK010000363.1 GCA_013205605.1 Cytophagales bacterium
CAGAAATTTCAGATATTTTTATAGGGAAGGCTAATGAAAATCATGCTGCTATTCAATTTGCCAAAGAAGATATTCGTTTAAAAAAGGTTTCCAAAGCTCAGACCTTAGAATTGGATTTAGAAAGTACACATTTTGGCAATTTTAAAATTTTTAGCCCATACCTAGGAACCTATCAAATTAATAATATTATGGGAGTGTTGGCTTGGTGTAGCCAATTAGACTCAATGAAGATTATTAAATTTAATAAGGATAAGGTTGAGTTGGGAATAAAAAATAGTCGAAAAAATACTCAATTAAAAGGCCGATTTGAAATGATTAGCAATGATCCTAAAATAATAGCGGATACGGCCCATAATGAAAGTGGCATTCGTATATTAATGGATCAAATAAAAAGCGAATTAATCGGTGAATTATGGATCATATTAGGTATGGTGGCCGATAAAGACCTAGATTTAGTTTTACAAATATTGCCCCAAAATGCACATTATATCTTTTGTGAATCGAATAATCCAAGATCGCTAAAAGCTATAAATTTGTTAGCAACGGCTCAAGAAATTGGTTTAATAGGAACTGTTATGGAGGATGTGAATGAAGCCATTGCCTTTGTAAAAAGTAAAATGGCCCATGATGATGTCATATTGGTTACCGGAAGCACCTATTTAATTGCTGAAATAGACGAAATAATTTAGTGGGCAGAAATAAGCATATAAAATATGAGTGGGCTGAGGCATTAAATAATGTTGTTCAACATACTAAACCAGATTTTGGCCAACAAAAAGGACTATGGAATAAAAAGCAATTTTTAAATAACAACCCAATTGTATTGGAATTAGGTTGTGGAAGAGGTGAATATACGAATGGTTTAGCCAAAATATTTATTGATAAGAATTTTATTGGCGTTGACATCAAGGGAGATCGACTGGCTGCCGCCGGGGTGGTAGCCCAACGAGAGAACCTTCAAAATGTGGCATATTTAAGAATCATGATGCAATTCATCGATGTTTTTTTTGAAGAAAATGAAGTAGATGAAATTTGGCTTACTTTCCCAGATCCAAGAGGCAAAGATCGAGACGAAAAAAAAAGATTAACGCATCCCCATTTTTTAAATAAGTATAAGAAGGTATTAAAGCCTGATGGGATTCTCCACCTCAAAACTGATTCCGCTCCGTTTTTTGATTATTCGTTGGACAGCTTACCAGCGAATAAATTTGAAATCATCGCTAGCACAAATGACTTATATCAATCAACTTGGAATAAGGATCATTTTGGAATCAAAACAAGGTTTGAGAAAATTTTCTATGAAAAGGGATTTCCGATCAATTACCTAAGAGCTGTAAATAAAAAAGAGGTCTAATTTCTTAGACCTCTCAATTTTAACATTATTTAATTTGTTAACCTACGCGAGCAATTAAATCTGCCGCGCGAGAAGAATATCCAAATTCATTATCATACCAACCCACTACTTTAACTAAATTACCCATAGCAGTAGTCAAATTAGAATCTAAAATACAAGAATGTGGATTTCCAATAATATCGATTGAAACAATCTCATCCGTCGTATATTCTAAAATACCTTTCATTGGTCCATCCGCTGCAGCTTTTAAAGCCGCATTAATTTCAGCAACAGTAGCATCACGCTTCAATAAAGCAGTAAAATCTGTAACTGAACCATCTGGAGTAGGTACACGCATTGCATTACCATCTAATTTACCTTTTAAATGAGGTAAAACTAAACCAACAGCCTTAGCAGCTCCGGTCGAAGTAGGTATAATGGAATAAGCAGCTGCGCGAGAACGGCGTAAATCTGAGTGAGGAGCATCTTGCAAATTCTGATCAGCTGTGTAAGCATGGACAGTGGTCATGAATCCTTTTTCAATGCCAAAAGTATCATCTAAAACCTTAGCCATTGGGGCTAAACAGTTGGTCGTACATGAAGCATTTGAAATTATTGTCATTTCATCTGTTAAGGTTTCATCATTCACACCTAATACAACAGTAGGAATATCACCTTTAGCAGGAGCAGAGATAATAACTTTACGCGCACCAGCAGTTAAATGCTGACCAGCACCGTCTTGATCAATAAACCTACCTGTAGATTCTAAAACTACATCTATACCTAAAGAAGCCCAAGGTAATAATTTGGGATCACGCTCAGCAAAAGACTTAATTGACTTACCATTAACTGTAATGCTATCCGCATCAGAACTAACAGTACCATTGAAACGACCATGGACTGAGTCATATTTCAATAAATGTGCCAAAGTTGCATTATCAGTTAAATCATTGATAGCAACAATCTCCACATTTTCCTTTTCAAGCAATCTGCGAAAAGTAAGCCGACCTATGCGACCAAAACCATTAATAGCTACTTTAATTTTTTTCATTGAATAAATAATTTGATTTCATTATTAAAAATCTAAATTATGAAATAAATATAACTATTACAAGTTTTTAAAAGCCAATTATGGCTATTTAAACGTTTTAAAATAAGATTCTTACAAATGTAAATCGTATTATTATTATTTATCTAAAATGCTAATTAATGTATTTATACAAAATAAATCATGGATACGTTTTTTATTCAAACTATTTTGCTATATTTGTATAACAAAATACTTCAATCATTCGATGGGGTAGGAGAGTGACAGAATGTCACTTGTCAATTTAGCTAAATTCAAGGCTCTTAAATCACAAAATTATATTTCGTTTGTTTACATAAGTTACTGAAAATCAATTAGTTGATATATTAAAGTTTAAGCTAAATTCAATCTTGATTTTAGCATCAAAATTGACACAAAAGCTTTTTGAACGATCTTTTATTTTTTGAATCCATTGAGAATTTCATCATTTTACACGTTCTTTGTCTTTCAATAATTGCATAAGATTTATATGAATACGTTAGAAAAAATTATTTTAGAAGCTTGGGACAATCCTGAGTTGAGAAAAAGCGCTGAAACGGTTAAAGCTATAGAAGAAGTGGTGGAGTTGGTGGATAAGGGTCAGCTAAGAACTGCCGCACCCAAGGAAGATGGAACTTGGCAAGTAAATGAATGGGTAAAAAAGGCTATTGTGATGTATTTCCCTATTCGCCAGATGGAAGTAAGTGAAGTTGGCATATTTGAATATCATGATAAAATGCGTTTAAAGTCGAACTATAAGGAATTAGGTGTTAGAATTGTTCCTCCAGCTGTCGCTCGTTATGGCGCATATTTAGCTAAAGGCACTATTTTGATGCCATCATATGTTAATATTGGTGCATTTGTGGATGAAGGAACCATGGTGGATACCTGGGCAACGGTCGGAAGTTGTGCACAAATAGGTAAAAATGTTCATTTAAGTGGTGGTGTTGGAATAGGTGGCGTTTTAGAACCGCCTCAAGCATCCCCTGTTATTATTGAAGACGGTGCGTTTATTGGATCTCGTTGCATTGTAGTTGAGGGTGCGCATATAGGTAAAAAAGCAGTTTTAGGAGCTGGAGTAACGATTACTGGCTCATCAAAAATCATTGACGTGTCGGGTCCAGAACCCATTGAGTACATTGGATTTGTACCTGAAAACTCAGTGGTTATTCCTGGTAGTATTCAAAAAACATTCCCATCGGGTACATACGGGGTTCCTTGCGCATTAATTATAGGCAAAAGAAAAGAAAGTACAGATTTGAAAACATCTTTGAATCAAGCATTGCGTGAAAACAATGTCGTAGTCTAATCCAAAATCAATGATTACCTTTACACCCGGTCTTATAAGCCGGGTTTTTTTATGGAAAATGAATTGAAAATTGGCGAATACAATCGCCTGCGTATAATTAAAGAAGTTCCTTTCGGGCTTTACCTAGATGGTTATGAAGACGAAATACTGCTTCCGCTGCAGTATGTACCCGAAACATATCAAATAGATGACATTTTAGAGGTATTTATCTATCGAGATTCTGAGGATCGGATCATTGCAACTACGCTAAAGCCATTTGCAACAATTAACCAATTTGCTTATTTAGAAGTACATTCAGTTACTCCATTAGGTGTTTTTTTAGAATGGGGATTAGCTAAACACTTATTTGTGCCTTTTAGCCAGCAATTTCAAAAAATGACCGTTGGCCGATCCTATTTAGTCTACATTTACCTTGACGTACAAACAGATCGTATCGTAGCTTCCGCTCGTGTAGAGAAATTTCTACCGGTTGTAGACGCAGAAAGTTTGTTTACAATTGGCGACAAAATAGAAGTGATTCCATTTGAATACACAGATTTGGGTGTCAAATGTTTAGTTAACAATTGTGTAATTGGATTACTTTTTAAGAACCAAGTGTTTACAAAGTTAAACATGGGCGAATTAACACCTGTATACATTTCTAACATTCGGGCTGATGGTAAATTGGATTTAAGGTTAGAGCCTATGGGCCATGTTCGAGTTGATAATCAAATTACGCGGGTTTTGGATGCATTGAAAGAAAACAATGGAGTGCTCATGCTACATGATAAAAGCCCAGCCGAACTAATTTATGATCAATTAGGTATGTCTAAAAAAGATTTCAAGAAGGCTGTTGGCGGATTATACAAAAGTAAACAAATTGCAATTCATCACGATTGTATATCACTTTTGTAAACAAAATATACTTTAATTTTTTGTTGCATTTTATACAGTTAGATTTTACTTTTGTTACCTATTATTTACAAAAGTATATCTCATGAATTTAAGCGATAAAATCGAATTGTTAATTAAAAAAAAGCAAATGAGTTCTTCTCAGTTTGCAGATGTATTAGGAATTCCTCGGAGTAGTATATCCCATATTTTATCAGGTAGAAATAAACCAAGCTTAGACGTTGTACAAAAAATATTGACTGCCTTCCCAGAGGTCAGTGCAGAAGACTTATTATTTGAAGATCGTACTTTATCGGTTTTGGCGACTAAATTACCCACCACTCCCTCGGCTCAAGAAATTTTACCATTGACTAATTTATTTGATGCTCCAAATGATACCGCCTCAGAATCTATTAAAAATAATTTACCGGAGTCTACTATTGTACGATCAAATCTCAGGCGATCGACGAAGGAGGTTAATTTAGGCTCATCACAGACTAGTAATGATTCCATTTTAGAAAATGTGCCAAC